>NZ_JASJVS010000077.1:0-15746 GCF_035019605.1 Undibacterium sp. 5I2
AAACATGGACGTGACAGGCACGCCACCAAAGCAAGGAACGCTGCGCGTTCCGCGCTCTGCCTCCTCGGCCTGAAGGCTGAGGTTTCACGCGTAAATCTGATGAAGCAGCGAAGAAAATGTGCATCCAGCAGCGTGATGTTCTATCTTGTATGGCAAATTACTGCCGCGCAAGCAGCCGATCTCAAGCTCGCGCTGGTGTATGACGGTGGCGGGAAATTTGATCAATCCTTCAATCAATCGGCCGCGACCGGTGCCGAGCGCTTTAAAAAAGACACGGGCATCAACTATCTCGAAGTGCAGATCAGTCAGGAAGCGCAGACCGAACAAGTACTGCGCAATTTGGCGCGACGTAAAACCGATCTGATTGCCGCGATCGGTTTTTCACAGGCACAAGCGGTACAGGCCGTCGCCAAAGAATTTCCAAACGTAAAATTTCTCTTGATTGATGCCGTTGCCAACGGCGACAACATCAACTCCATCATTTTCAAAGAACAAGAGGGTGCCTATCTGGTCGGCATGGCAGCCGCCTTGGTTTCGAAAAACAAACACCTCGGCTTTATCGGCGGCATGGATATCCCACTCATCCGTGCCTTTGCTTGTGGCTATGTACAAGGTGCCAAAGCAGTCGACCAGAAAATCACGATCACACAAAACATGATCGGTACCACGATCTCTGCCTGGAATGATCCAGCCAAAGGCAGTGATATTGCACGTTCACAGTTTGTGCGCGGTGCCGATGTGGTATTCGCGGCGGCCGGTGGTAGTGGTGCCGGAATTTTGCAGGCGGCCAAGGAGAAAAATCGCTATGCGATCGGCGTCGATTCTAATCAAAATCATTTATATCCGGGCACGATGTTGACCTCGATGGTGAAAAACATTGATGTCGCCGTTTACGACAATTTCATGCAGGTAAAAAATGGCACTTGGCGCGCTGGTGTGCAAAACCTTGGTCTCAAAGAACGCGGTGTGGATTGGGCCTTAGATAAAGATAATCGTGCGCTGATTTCAAGCCAGGTGGAGCAACGCGTCAATCAAGCACGGCAAGAGATTATTGCCGGGAAATTGCTGGTAGCTGACTATCGCAGCGAGCAGCGTTGCCCGCTCTGAGCGCCATTTTTTTCTCTGTTGATGCAGGCAGTATTTGTATGTAAATTTGCCATTTCCATACGAGTTCGCACGCATTTTAATCGATTTTAGTACTCGTCCCATTTCATTGCCGCGTTCGAGTTTGTATATTGGAACTGACATCGCCTGTCCTGTATTGCTTGTCAAATAAGTGGCAATAAGTTTTATTTTCTTCAGCGCCGGCTAGTCCTTGTTGAGCATTTTTTTAAACATTCAATAATTTATATTAATCGAGACATGAAAACACTTTCCCGTATCCTTCCCCCTCTCGCCTTCATTGCTGGCTCTTCATTCATGGCAAGCAGTGCAGTAGCCCAATCAGCTGGCGACACGGTTTTCAATGTCGGTTGGTTTTATATTCAACCCAACGATTCCAGTGAACCATTGAAGCGCACCGCGCCATCATCGATGGCCGGAACCATTCCGAATTCCAGTGCCAGTGTTGGCAATGCCAATACCTTGGCATTCAGTTTGACCCATTTTGTCAGTGATAATATGGCTATGACACTCGATGCCGGTCTGCCGCCGAAGTTCACGCTGACTGGGGCCGGATCTTTGGCCGGTTTAGGGGTGTTGGGCACGGCAAAACAATGGAGTCCCGCTTTGCTTGGTAAGTGGTATTTCGGCAGCGCGACCAGTGCTTTTCGTCCCTTTGTCGGTGCCGGCGTAACTTACGTTCGCTACTCAAACATCGAATTATCAAACAGTTTTCAAGCGGCGTCTGGTGGCACGGCCACGGCTGATCTCAGTTCTTCATGGGCACCGGTGGCTAATATTGGTGCTACCTACCAGCTTGATAAAAATTGGTCGCTACTATTTTCTTTGTCCTATGTCCCACTCAAAACCAAGGCTGACATTACCGGGATGACGCCATCGAATGTACAAACCAAAGCCAACACTAGCCTCACGCTCAATCCTCTCGTGGCGCTGGTATCGGTTGGGTATAAATTTTAAGTCGGTATCTTCTTTGGTCAACAGCGGGCTCAGGCCCGCTTTTTTTCGATAGACCCGGATGCACTTGCTGCAATGCGCTGAGTATGCTGGCTTTTCCTGCGTGACGCCCATTTTCTCCCAATTTCTGCATTTTCCCGCACCAGCTTAGATGTGCTATAGTGGCCTCGAGTTTGGCATAGGCCTGCGCGTCATCCCTCACCGCAGCGCTTCCGGTGCCGCCAAACTGTCTGAACTGTACTCATTCCATTGCGCAGTGAGTACGGCATCTTGTATATGGCCTTGCAGAAAAATTTGCAAGGCTGAATGCGCTGCCCTGCGGTAGTGCTGGAGCAGCGTCATTTCTCGGTGCGCATCACCAGAAACCGGCGCTCGCTGCGCTCCATGGCAATCGCATAGCTGATCAGGTGTTGATCGGCTTGCAATAAACGGGTCATTCGCTCACTGACGGCGCTGGCCTGCCATATCAATTTCTCTATCGTCAACAAAGCAAAGATGCTGGTGACGCTCCAAAGTAAAGCTGAAGAAGGCTGATAACAGCTGCCGAAACGCGAGTGCGAAAAAGATTTTTATCATCGATAAAGATCTTTCGTTCCTCATACGACACTGAGCAGTGTTGCTTACAAAAAAATAGGCTGGCAGATCGCTGCAGCGCATACCGATGGATTTGATTTTTCGTGCAACCGAAGAGCAGATCGGCCTTATGGTCATCGGCATCGTATTTGGGCGAGTGTGCACGCGGAACTTTTCATCGAGGAGAAATACAATGACTTTGAACAAATTTAAACACTCCGATTCATTGAGCATGGGTGTGGAATTGGAATTGCAGTTGATAAATTTATCGAGTTTTGATTTATCTCCATCCAGTCCTGCACTGCTTGATCTATTGCAGCAAGACGTATTTCCTGGCATGGTCACACCCGAGATTACTGAAAGCATGATCGAGGTGGCGACCACGGTTCACCTCTCGTATCAGGAATTGCTCACGCAATTGCGCGCCATGCGCACAACCCTGTTGGGCGCAGCGAAAACGCTTGATATTGGCATTGCCGGTGGTGGTACGCATCCATTTCAGATGTGGTCAGATCGGCGGATTTTTCAACTGGCACGCTATGAAAAAGTATCGGAACGTTACGCCTATCTGGCGCAACAGTTTACGGTTTTTGGTCAACACATTCACATCGGCTGCAGTAGCGGTGATGAGGCCATGTTTCTACTGCATGCCCTCAATCGCTACGTGCCGCATTTCATAGCCTTGTCGGGTAATTCACCGTTCGTGCAAGGGACTGATACCGGCTACCACTCGGCGCGCCTGAATTCGATTTCAGCATTTCCCTTGTCGGGACGCGCACCGTTCATACTCAATTGGCAGCAATTTTGCAGCGAGCATGTCGATAAATTGCTGCGCGCCGGAATACTCACGAGCATGAAAGATTTTTATTGGGATATTCGACCTAAACCGGAATTCGGCACGATTGAATTACGCGTCTGCGACACCCCATTGTCGGTCGAACGTGCCGCGGCTTTGGCGGCGTACTTGCAGGCATTGTGTCGTTACCTGTTGACTGGCGGCGAGCCGGCTGTGTGCGAGGAAGACTATTTGGTCTATGATTACAATCGTTTTGAGGCCGCTCGTTTCGGTTTCGAGGCGCAATTGGTTGATGCGCGTGATTATCAACGCCGCACATTGCGTGATGATATCGCTGCCACTATTGAAAAAATTCGCCCGCATGCACGTGCGCTCAATAGTGAAGAAGCATTGCTTGATATCGAATATATCGTCGCCGAGGGTGATGAAAGCAAGCTGTTGCGCCATCAATATGAACGACGTGCCAGTTTTCCTGATATGGTTGGCTATTCCATCGAGCGCTTTCGTGGCGACGCGGGTTGATCTGCTTCATTCCGGCATACCTCTGAGGTGGGGGAGGACGTCAAGACAAGCAGCCTCCGGCGGGCAAACCGCTTGGATTAAATCTGTGCTTCCCTGGCTTTCAGCAGCGTCGACAAATCTTGGCGCAACACGGTTTCCAGAGCCAGCACGGCGCATTCCAATGCGGTGACGATGTCAGCGATGCGCGTGGCACTCTGCGCATCGCTGACAGTATCTTCAAGCTGCTCGCAGAGTTCCACCAACTGCTGGGCTTGAACCATGCGCGCACATCCTTTGATGCGATGTACCAGCGCTGCGACTTGTTGGAAGTCGGGCAGCGCCGCTGCGGCTTGTAACTGCTGCAGATCGAGACGATTGGTTTTGATGACTTCTTTGAGCAATTTTTCCGCCAAGGCATCATTGCCCATGCACAGGGCTTTCCAGCCTTGGAGCTCGCTGGCGCTGTCCTTGTTTGTGACGGCTTGAGATACACGGTTGAAAAAAGCGACCAGCTTGGTGCGCAGTTCTTCCAAGCCGGCTGGCTTGAAAATACAATCGTTCATGCCTGCGTTCTGACAGCGTTGGATTTCCTCGGTCTGGGCATTGGCGGTGTAGCCCCAGATCGTGGTCGGCGACAGATCGGGCAGATCGTTTTCGATACTGCGTATGGTCTGCGCCAATTCATAGCCGCTTAAATGTGGCATATTGCAATCGGTGATGACCAGATCGAAACTTCCTGGTGACCAAAGTTGCATGGCTTCGCGGCCGTCGGCCGCGACACTGACTTGATGACCGAGAAATTCGAGTTGCTGTTCGAGTACGATGCGGTTCGATTTATTATCGTCCACCACCAACACCGTTAACTGCTTGAGGTCTTTACCACTCATAGCCGGTACTGCCTTGGCGGGCAGTGCTGGCGGCTGTTGTGAAGTAAGGCCGGCCAAACTCGGGACCGACAAATTCACCACAACCAGTGTACCCTTGCCCGGCGTACTGCTCAACGACAGCTCGCCCCCCATCATTTCACATAATTTTCGGCTGATCACCAAGCCCAGACCAGTACCGCCGCGGGCCTGGCTGTCGTGCTTGATTTGTGAGAAAGGATGAAACAATTTTTTTTGATCGTCAATGCCGATGCCGATGCCGCTGTCTTGTACGCTCAGCGTCAAGGCTAAGCGATTATCAGTTAAGGGCGCGCAGTCGAGACGGACATTGACAGTGCCATGTTCGGTAAATTTGATCGCATTGCCGATCAGGTTGAACGCGATTTGCATCAAGCGCTGCGGGTCGATCAATACTTCTTCGTTACCGAGTGCGGCGATGGATAGCGTGAGTGTCAAAGATTTTTCTTTGGCCGAGCCTTCGAGGACGGCGACGACCGACTCCAGCAGCTCACGCAGTTTGGTACGGCGCGGTTGCAGGTCGAGTTTGCCGGATTCGATTTTGGCGATATCGAGTATATCGCCGATCAAACCGAGCAGGGCCTGTGCCGAATGGTGCGCCAATTCGACTTGCGAACGATCCCAACGGCCTTGATCGGCATACCGCAGCGTCAATTCCAACATGCCGATGATGGCATTCATCGGTGTGCGGATTTCGTGGCTCATGGTTGCGAGAAAAATACTCTTGGCCTGACTGGCTTCATCGGCACGGCATTTCGATGCGGTCAATTCTTGCAGCAAATGTTCGCGCTCGGTCATGTCGACCCAACCGGCAATGGTGCCGACTAATTCACCGAAGGAATCATGGTACGGCACCACCCAATGGTAGACGCAATAGCTTTTTCCATGCAAGTCGATGAACAGGTCTTGTAACGCGGCTTGGCCCGTTTGTAAGGATAGGCGACAGTGTTGGGCAAATTCTGGCAAGACCTGATGTGCCTGCTCGTTGCCTGCACTATCGAGAAAAAACCGGCGGTAGGCGGCGTTGCACAAGCTCAGATTTCCGTTGACATCGGTGGCATAGATGGGGTGGGGGGTGCCGTCTATCAGTGAGCGCATGAAGGCGAGCTGATCATTGAGCTTGATTTCGGCGCTCTTGCGGCGGGCGATTTGGCGGCGCAGGTACAAGATCCAGCCGAGGAAGGCCAGCAGTATCAACAGCGCACCGCTGACAATTTGGTAAATATGGGTGCGGTAATTGATCCATGTGCTTAAGGTCGAGTGCGGTTCTTGGCGCCAGCGTCGGGTAATTGTCAGCAATTCGTCGGGCGGGATGCTGAGTATGGCTTTGTTGAGTATCGTGAGTAATTCGCCGGAATCGCGATGGACGCCAAATCCCATATGTACCGGCATGTCATCGACGGCGGCAACGACTTGGAGCTCATCTTTGAAAAAATGTCGAATCAGGTAATCGATACCGATTTGTGGATAGACCACGCTGTCGACTTTCCCCTCCTTGAGTCGCAGTAGTCCTTGGGTCGCATTGTCAACCAGCACTAAGCGAATGTGCGGATAGTCTTTGCGTAACAGTGGGAACAGCGGATTGCCATGGTTAATCGCCAAGGAGCGGCCAGTCAGATCAGTGAGCCCACGGACTTTGTGTTCAGATTTTCGCACCACCAGCACAAACATATCGCTCAAAAACGGATGGGTGAAGTCGATTTTGCGGCGCCGTTCTTCGCTTACGTTGAGCATGCAAATGGCCGCGCCGGCCTCGGCCTCCACCTGATCGACGATTTCTTCAGCCGCGGCAATGTTTTTAATTTCGAAGTGCAGACCGGTACGTTCGCTGATCAGGCTCAGGATATCGGCGGTGATGCCCTGAAATTGTTTGTCATCATCGAAAAAAGCCACCGGTGCCGACAAACTGTTGACGTACAGACGCAGGGAGCGATTTTTTTCCAACCAACGTTGTTCCCTTGGATTCAGATCCAAGCTCGCACCGCTCTGGGTATGCGTGCGTACCCCCCATTGTTTGAGCAGATCGCTGTTTTGATAGGGCGTGAGCGCAGCGAGAATTTGATTGATACTCTCGAGCAGATCGACATCGGTTTTACGCATGGCAAAACTCAAACCAACCAGTGGGTTGGGTAAGCGTGCCACCACCCGAACTTGGTCGAAATTTTTTTGCATCAGGTAGTCACTGGAAATATCATCGGCCAGATAGGCATCGGCTGCGCCGTATGCCAGCTCGGCCATGGCGCGTCGATTATTGGCCACGGTGTGGGCGACCGAATGCGGGTACCAGATGGGCAAATAGTCGTCGAGCGGCAGGTAAGCCGACAAGGCTATGCGTTGTGGCATCGTCTTGGTATCGGTTTGCTCTAAGCTGCGCAGCAAGACCACATCTTGTTTCACATAAGGGGCTGAGAGCATGAGCTCAGGATGCTTGGTATTGCCTTGGTTAGCGCTGCCGAGTAAATCAATGCGACCGTCCAGCAGTGCATGCAAGGCGGCACTTCGGCTATTAAAACGCAGTACGCGAACTTGCACGCCCATTAATTTTCCAAGCAAATCGATATAGTCGGCCGTGATGCCTTCGTAATTCGTATCTCCAGTGGCAACTTCAAATGGCGCGGAATCAGGTAAGGCTGTGCCTATGGTCAGCTGGCGTTTTTGTCCTAGCCAAGTCCAGTTTTTCCCTGACAGGTGAAAATCGACATGCTCAATCTGACTGCGACCGAATACGTTCAGCGGCGTACCGGATTCCAAAGCATCGGCGACGCTTGAAGTTTGCCATATGGCAAACATGAAACCGAGGCAGCAGCGTAGCAAGATCGCCATGTACATGCTCAAATGATATTGGTGACGTCATTGCGCTTACCGAACTCGATGAGTTCCAGCAGAGATTGCATTTTAAGTTTGGCAAGCAGGCGGGTTTTATAGGTACTGACGGTTTTTTCACTCAGCATCATCGATTTGGCGATATCTTTGTTGAGCATGCCATCGGTCAGACATTGCAAGACACGGAATTCGCGGTTACTGAGGTGATCGAGTAATTCAACTTCGATTTCCTCGGTGTCGTTCGGTATCAGCGGCAGGTCATGCGGGCGGCGGAAATAGGTGTGACCGGACAGGATGGTATTGACTGCGTGTCTGACCTCGAGCAAATCACCTTGCTTCCAAACGAAGCCGGAGGCACCGGCACGTTGGCAGCGGCGCATGAACACCGAGGGCTTATGGGAGGTAAACACCAGTACCGGTACGGCCATGTCATGCGAGCGTAGTCGCGCAATCACCTCGAGGCCATCCAAGGTTGGCAGCGCCAGATCGAGCACCAGTAAATCCGGTAACAATAGTTTGGCCTCGGTCAGTGCATCAATGCCATTATTGCTTTCCGCAATCACGTCGTGGCCATCCTGTTCAAACAGTGCGCGCAAAGCGATCAGTATGACTGGATGGTCGTCGACGATCATTATTTTACTCATGGCTTACTCCCTTGTTACTGCGCACGTTCAGACATGCGTCAATCTGTTTGAATAGGGCCGAGCAGGGCGCGGCAGGTCCAGGCTTGAGGATGCTTCATGGCCATCCGTGCGCGCGTGATACGCGAGAAATTCATGCACCGATAAGGCTTTGGAAAACCACCAACCCTGCGCGTATTCCACGCCGCGGGCACGTAAATAGTCGACTTGTCGCGCCGTTTCCACGCCTTCCGCGACGATCTTCAAGCGCAGCGACTGGGCCATGTGGATGATATGTGGAGTGACGCCGGCATGCTCGCTCGTCGCCGCATCGTTGCCTATGGTGTCGATGAATGATTTGTCTATCTTTAATACATCGAGCGGGATTTCTTGCAAATACGATAGACTCGAATAGCCGGTACCAAAGTCATCGATGGCCACAGTATGTCCGGCTTGCTGTGCCCGTAATATAGTCGCACGGGCATGCTTGATATCGAGCGTGCCACGTTCAGTTGCTTCAATCCAAATCTGATTGGCGTTGATCTCAGCGGCGGCCAACTGCGTGGCCAGCACATCGAGCACACGCCCGGACTTGAGGTCTTCGGGGGCGACATTGATGGCAATATGGAAGTCACGGTTGCTGCGTAAAAATTCTTGTAAATCGCTGATCAAGGTGGTGATGACGATGTCGGTAATCGCCGCGATCAAGGCATGTTGTTCGGCGCAAGGTATAAACAAATCCGGCCGAACCAAGCTACCATCCGGCCGTTGCCAGCGAACCAAGGCCTCTGCACCGATGCAGCGACCGTTGCGCAGATCGATAATTGGCTGGTAGTGATTAACGAATCGCTTTTCGGCAACAGCATGTTTCAGTTCGCCTATGAAAGAGAGTCGACGACGCACGCTCGCGACGATGGCGAGCAGAATTAAGGCGATCATCGCTGCTGCCCACGGCAACAATAAGATGGTTTGCTCACGCACGGCCGCGCTTGCCGCCGCGCGCGGTTTGTTGATGGCGACGGCGAAGTGGCCGGCCTGCAGATTTGCCGCGTAGTCGTCCGTTGCGCCTGACTTGCTCAGCTTAGTCGTTTTTTCCGCTATTTTTTCATCATTGTAGTAAACCGATAGCTGCGTATCAGCGGGTACACCGAGATCGGTGAATCGTAAAGGGTTTATTTGCAGCATATAGTGCGATGAACGCCATGTCGTCATCGCACCAGGAAAGGGTTGATTAAAACTGATGAGCAAACCGTCATCGCTGAGCATTTCAGTTTGCGGCATGGTTTGTTGGGGTGAAATGTTGCCCCAAGAATCGCATTTAACCGCGCCATTTTCAATATAGGACACGGCTTCAAAATGGGTTGCATTGAAGCTTAATTTTTGCATCGCTTCGCGATGTTCGTCTGAGCAAGGCGGAAGATTCAGTTGTTCAAGAGTAAGCAGACTCACGCTCGCCGCATGCATGGTGCTGGTGGCACGGTCGAGGGCTTGTCGTGCGGTTTGTTTTAATTGATTTAGTTCACTTTTTTCGGTGCGCAGGGAAGCGATCTGCGAGACCGACCACATCGTTGCCGCCGTTGCCAGTAATGCTGACATGCTGGCAATACTGATAATCGTGCTCTTGTTCATCTTTTCTGAATCCCCTTGATTGCCGGAAACATGATCCGTGTGCCGGAAAATGTCGGGCAATATTGCAACAAAGATTGAACGATACCGAAATGTACGCCGAGCTTATATAGTTCTATGACTACTAATGCGTAAAAAGTAATAGGACTGGTACTAAAAAACGAAATTGCAGTCAATCAGTCTACATAAAAATATCCTCAAAAAATATCATCATCGTGTTTAGTGAGGTGAAATTTCCCGCCATTTATTTTTCAGACCAGCGTTTTTTTTCGTACAGTATAAAACGAAAAAAAAGAGAATAGTCGGAATTTTCCTACTGTTGAAGCATTTTATTTTCAGTCAAAATTCGCTAAGTTCTCTGTGAGTAACTCCCAAATTTTTCCCAGATAGGCAGTGCGAAAATTACTCAACTGATAATGCGATGTCGCTTCATTGTGTGTCGCGACAATTAAGAAATAACCATACTCAATAATTTCTGTTGGTATCGGCAATATTTTCGGAATTTTCTTACATTTATTTTCCTAAAAATTGAGTAGAGTGACGTATGCAATTTGATGTGAGTGCAACCTACATTGAAAATATTGTCGGCCGTTGAAATTTGTTATTCATTTCGGAATCAGTGACAAGAGGCGGAGGCTGATCGACAGTGTTACCGATGCGAAACAGGCGGCGATTTTTGCTTTCCAGCCGTTGTACAACATTAAATCTATATTGATCAGTGTTGAGATCACGACCCATTGATGGCATGAGAAGTTTGCTTGCTATCTTCATGTCGGAGGCAGTCGTGCGCTTTTCAGCGCGATCAATATCTTTCATATTGCCAAATGTGTCAATCATTTTGATTTTCAATCGGCAATGGATTTTTTAACTGTATAGGAGTGGACCATGCAAACAGAGACCCAAACCAACACCAATTTTTTCAATTACGATCCGAACAATTTGCTCAATTTTATTTTGGAAAAATTGGAATTAAAAAACGATGCAAGCCTGTGTCGTTTCTTGGAATTGAAGCCGCATGTGATCAGCAAAATTCGTAATTTTCATGTGATGGTCAGCCCATATGTTTTGATACGTATGCATGAAAAAACCGGTTTGAGTATTGGTGAGTTGCGCGCTTTAATGGGCGATAAACGTAAGAAATATATGAAGGGCGGCGAACGCTGGGTCAGTACTGCACCGAATGATAAAGTTTACGCACAGCCGGATGCCGAGAAGCAAGCAGCAGTGGCGTGATGCAGAGCGCGGTTCCATATCGGTCTGATATGGAGTTGTGCTGTTTAATTCTTTCCAATTGGCACCGATCATTTAACATGGATCGGTGTCATTTTTTTTAGGTAGGCACGAATTTTATCGCAGCGAAATTGAGCTTTGCCAATTAAACTCAGTGTATCAGCGTCAGGCTGCTGGCCAGGCTTTCTTGGCCGGAGCGACTGATCGCCGTAATACTGATTTCCTTCGTCTTGGCCTTAGCTGGCAGTGTGATGTCGACTTGTAGTTGCTGCGCACTCTGTACGCTGAGCAACCATTGTTCATCGCTACGTCGCCACACGGCTAACCAACGGGTATTCTCAGGGTCGGCCAAATTCACTCGCAGTGATTGCTGATCTGCATGCAAGTGCAATTGTGGGGCGGCCAAGTTGGTACTTTCCAACCAAGGCGAGGCAGGTACCACGGCCACCGTTGCATATTTCTCGGTCGCCAGTCGCTGGCGTATCTCTTTGCGATTCTGTAATAAGCTGATCATACTGAAATGAATATGTCCGTCGCCTGAACGTTCGCGCAAGACCTCGACTTGATTGAGAATTTCATCGGCGCTCCAAGAGCGCTCGCTTTGGTCGATGCGACTGGTGTACAGGCCAGGCCAAATATGGCGTTGCTGCGAATTTTGCGCTTGCCAGTAGTCATACAATACTTTGAAGGCCTGCGGCGTTTGATTGATAGGCCAATACAGTTGCGGTGCCAGATAGTCGAGCCAGCCTTGCGCCAACCACAGTTCCACATCGGCATACAATTTATCGTATTGGCTAAATCCGGTAATGCCGGCGGGCATGCGATCGAGTCGCCCTATGCCAAACGGGCTGATACCAAATTTCACCCAACTTTTTTCTCGGTGGACAATCTGGTTGAGCGCCTCGACCAAGTTGTTAACATGCGTGCGCCGCCAGTCGGCGCGACTAAGTGTGCCAGCGCTTTGCAGATAACGGTTCCAGTTCGCATCATCGGGAAAATCGACTTCCGCGCCACTGGCATTTTTGATCGGGTAGGGATAGAAGTAATCGTCGATATGAATGCCGTCGACGTCGTAGCGGTGAACGACGTCACTGATGACACGCAGAGTTTGTTCCATCGCCTGCGGTTCCGACGGATCCATCCATTGCAACTCACCGTACTGGCGCACCACACCGGGTACGCTGCGGCTGATGTGATTTTTTGCCACGCTACCCTTGGCACCTGCGCTGCGCGCGCGGTAGGGATTGAACCAAGCATGTAATTCCAAGCCACGTTGGTGTGCCTGTTCTATCCAAAATTGCAGTGGGTCGTAATAAGGGCGCGGTGCACGTCCTTGTTCTCCGGTCAGAAATTCAGACCACGGTTCGATGGCCGAGGGATAAATCGCATCGGCTGCTGGCCGCACTTGCAAAACGATGGCATTGAGCTTCATCTCGGCGGCTTGATCGAGCACGGTGAGGATTTCTGCTTTTTGCTTTTCGCTACTGAGGTCGCGCCGGCTTGGCCAGTCAATATTGGCCACCGTCGATACCCAAACGGCGCGGAACTCACGCGGTGTGGCGGGGGGCTGGCCAGCAGTCGGCGGGCTCGTCGGTCGGCTGGAAGGCGGTAGCAATGGCGTCTTGCTTGGGCTTGAAGGCGGCGGTGGCGACTGGCAGGCCAACATCAGCAAGACGGCTGCCGACGCGCTCAGCAGGCTGAGGCGGCGCGATCGGAGGGGCGTGGTGAGCGCGAAGACGTGGGCAAGCATGCGGCAATGATCGTTGTAAAACAAAAGAGCTCAGATGCTACTGCATTCCACTTAGGCAGACCAGCATTTTCAGCAGCAAGCCGGCGGCGGAATGATTGTTGATTGAAGCTTATAATTCTTATTTTAGCAATAATGAATTGTTGCGGGAGAGCTTTATTTGGACTAATTTCTCGCATATAGTGCGTGCATGCCGTCGATTCAGCTAAAAAATGAATCAAAATATAAACAATAGCTACTTGTTGAGCAATAATCGAGTCCTCTCGAAACACCAGCAAGTCGCCCCGCTCGGAGAAGTAACAATGAAAACCACGCAATGGATAGCCGCCTTGAGTTTGCTCGCTTTGAGCAGTAATGTATTGGCGCAAGAAAGTGCCGATAAGAAGTATGCTTATCTGCTCGGTACCGCGGTACCGACCCAGGCGGCGCAACGTACTATTGCCATCACGCCAAATACCAAGGCTGTCAACGTAACCGGCGGCGAGACCGTGCAGTTCACCGTCGGTGACTCAGCGTTTGCCTGGAAATTTGACGTTGCCATGACGGTCAGCAGCTTTGAACTCAATGCCGTCGCACCGGCCGGCTTGTTAGCGCAAACTGTGCGTGCCTATGTGGCAACTGACCCGCAATATCTGAATCCTTGATGTTTACCGCCATCAGATTTGAGCGCGCCCACGCGAAAACGTGGCAATATCAAGTCTGATGAATAGCAGAAAGCGGCGCAGATGGATAAATTGATTGCGATGCAGGTATTTAACGAGGTGGTCAAGTATGGCAGTTTTTCTCGCGCGGCCGAGCACCTCAATATGGTGCCCTCGGTGGTTACTCGCCATGTTTCTGCCTTGGAAAAGCAATTGGGTTCGCAATTATTGGTGCGTACCACGCGACGCTTGTCGCTCACTGAGCGCGGCGAAATTTACCTGGAGCACAGCCGCCAGATTCTCGACGATGTCAGTCATGCGGAAGCCTTGGTCAGTTCGGCCGGGAAAGCGTATTCCGGGGTATTGAAAATTTCGGCACCGGTTAATTTCGGATTACATTTCCTGCCTTCGCTGATACGGAAGTTTCAAGAACTTTATCCTGACATCGTTTTCGATTTGATACTGTCCGATGAGCCGGTCGATTTCGCTGCCAGTGGCCGTGACCTTGCCATCACCATTGGCGGCAATGCCATCCATTCCGATACAGTGACGCGCGAATTGGTCTCCACCCGTTTGATTCTGTGCGCTAGTCCGCAATACTTGCGGCAAGCACCGCCCTTACAATGTGCTGAAGATTTGCCGCTGCACCGCTGTATCGTGCTGCCAGGCTATGCGGGCGGCGGCGAGGTCTGGCCACTGATGGCGCGTGATGGGCGTATTACGACGGTGCCGCTCAAGCCATCAATGGTGTGTAATACCTCAGCCATGGCGTTTCAATGCGCGCTCAACGACCTCGGTATTGCCATGCTGACCTGCGTACTGACTGAGGATCACATCAGAACCGGTCGCTTGGTGCATGTGCTGGGCGAGTACGAAGTACCGGGCTTGCAATTGCTGATCGCCTATCCGAGTCGGCGCTATTTGACCTCGAAGGCGCGCAGTTTTGTGGAGTTTTTGATTGCGCGCATCACGCAAAACTCCGCTGCGCTAGCCCTTAGCCAGGCACCGGCGGATGCGCTGGCGCTGCTGACGCCGGCGCGCTTTGCTTGACGAACACTAATTGGCTGGTATCGAAACCGAGTGCGGCGGCGCGCGCCAGTAAGCGGGCTTGGACTGCCGGGTCCAGCGTAGGTGTGCGCGATAGCAGCCACAGATACGATTTATCGGCACCGCCGACGAGCGAGTACTGGTAGTGCTCGGTATCGAGCTCAAAGATCACGTAGGCACCGTAAAACGGTCCGAAAAACGACACCTTGAGAAAACCGACCTCAGGACCATCGACAAAAAACGCTTTGCCGGTCGATTCGCTCCATTTACCATCAGCGGCATGAAAGCCGCGATTGATCACGCGCAGGCCGCCATCCTCGCGCGGGCTGTAGTCGGCCGTGACCTCGCTCAAGCCGCGTTCAAACCAATGGTCGATGCGGGCAATTTCATACCATTTACCGAGATAACGGGCGCTGTCGAACTGCGCCACTGGCACCACGTCGGGTGGGCGATTGACGCAGGCGCTGAGCAGCACCGGCAACATTAACAGAAACAGGAATTTGCGCATGGAGGGGCTCGCCTTGTTAAAAAAATCGCAGGCTACGCTGACTTCTGAGAGCCGCGCAGATACATCAAGATACAATTGGCCGGACAACCGAAATCAAGCTGATGGCGTTATTGCATGAATGGCAGACTAGGTACTGCCCTACCGAAACTTTACAGGGGAACTCACATGCACACAAATAAAAAATCATCGGCACTGCGCTATACCATCGCTTTACTCGGTTTGGCCGCGGCATTGAGTGCGGCGACCAGCCAGGCCGAAGAAACCCCATGGCAGAAAGCGCATCCGCGCCGCGCCGAAGTCAATCAGCGGCTCGACAATCAAAACAAACGCATCAATAAAGAAGTGGCGGAAGGAGAAATGAGCAAGGGGAAAGCCGCCCGACTCAAGAAGCAAGATCATCAGATTCGCCAGGAAGAACGCGATATGGCGTCGCAAGATCACGGCCATATCAGCAAGCAAGAACAGAAAACTTTGAATCAGCAGGAAAATGCCGTCAGTAAAAAAATCGGTTCTTGACTCTTGATTCTTGATTCCTGATCGGTATTCATCAAAAATCTGACTAGGGTTTGAAACCCCGGGCTTCAGAGGCTGTCGCAAAAGGGTATTGAGTCGGTATCATTACCCTAACTGGTGGCCACGTCATTCCTGCGCGCTTT
>NZ_JASJVS010000078.1:0-15617 GCF_035019605.1 Undibacterium sp. 5I2
TTTTGCGACAGCCTCTTTTGGCCGGTGAGCGACGAAGGAGCGACGCGATGGGAGGGGATGCAAACCCCTTCCAGAGTATTTTCCATCGTCGCTTGCGACGATCCATTAACTTGTTTGAGGAGTTTTCCATGTTTCATAAAGTAAAAATTGCATTTCCATTAAAACAGCTGGCGGCCGCTTCAATCTTGCTTGCTGCCATAGCTGCCCAGGCGTTTTCGCTCGACGCACTCAGTAATCAAGACGCCAGCACCGGCATGAAGGCCGCACTCGATAAAGGGGCGGTCGCGGCGGTGGCGCAATTGGGCGTGGAAAACGGTTTTCTCGGCAACGATAAAGTCAAAATCCCTTTGCCATCCATCTTGGAAAAAGCCCGTCCCATCCTCAAAATGACCGGTAAAGGCCAACAGCTCGATGACTTGGTGGTGGCGATGAACCATGCCGCCGAAGCCGCTGTGCCTATGGCCAAACCACTGTTACTCAATGCCGTCAAGAGTATGAGCTTGACCGACGCCAAGAATATCCTCAGCGGCGGCGATACTTCGGTCACCGATTTTTTCAAACAAAAAACCGCACCGGCTTTGTATCAGAAATTTTTACCGGCAGTCAAAGGGGCGACCGATAAAGTCGCTTTATCGGCACAATATAATAGCGTCGTCTCTCAGGTGCAGAAGTTCGGTGCGGTACCGGCGCAAGAGGCCAGTGTGGAAGCCTATGTGACACAAAAGGCGCTCGACGGCTTGTTTCTCATTATCGGTGAGCAAGAGCAGGCGATTCGGAAAGATCCGCTCGGGGCCGGCAGCAGCGCCATTGCCAAGGTCTTTGGTTTGATGAAATAAGCGCGACTGTGGTTTTTTGGGGCGAGTCACACTCTTGCTACGGCCGCCCCAATGCGCGCCAAGCGCGTTTTTCAGCAGCGCGTAGACGGCCAGCTGCGTAGTTTCACTTAAGTAGAGCTTGTTGCAACGCAGCATCAGTTTTCTGGTACTTTACAATGGCAATAAACGCTAAGAGTTTCAAGCACGAGTCGTCTATTCTATAAAAAAAATCTGGAGACCAACATGTCCTACAAAATACAAGCACTGATTACTTCCGCTCTGCTGAGCTGGTCGCTGGCCGCCGTGGCCGCTGAACCGATTAAAATCGGTGTGGCTGGCCCATTCACTGGCGGCTCCGCACCGATGGGTGTGTCGATGCGTGACGGCGTGAAACTTGCCGTTGCAGAAATCAATGCCAAAGGCGGCGTCCTCGGCCGACCACTGCAATTGATCGAGCGTGATGATGAAGCCAAAAATGAACGTGGCGTGCAAGTCGCGCAAGAGTTGATCAATAAAGAGCGCGTCGTGGCCACGGTAGGTTACATCAATACCGGCGTATCTTTGGCTTCGCAGCGTTTTTACCAAGAAGCTAAAATTCCAGTCTTGAATAATGTCGCGACTGGCAGCGTAGTCACGAAGCAATTTCTGGCACCTGAATTTGCTGACAATTACATTTTCCGCACTGCCGCCAGTGACACGATTCAGTCTGCCATGATCGTTGAAGAAGCGGTCGGCAAGCGCAAGTTCACCAAGGTGGCGATTCTGGCCGATTCCACCAACTACGGCCAACTCGGCCGTGCTGATTTGGAAAAAGCCTTGAGTGCCAAAGGTTTGAAACCAGTCGCCGTGGAAAAATTCAATATCAAAGACGTCGATATGACGGCGCAATTGCTCAAGGCTAAGCAGAATGGTGCCGAAGTGATTCTGACTTACGGCATCGGTCCTGAACTGGCGCAAATTGCCAATGGCATGGAAAAACTCGGTTGGAAAGTGCCGATGATCGGTAGCTGGACTTTATCGATGGGGAACTTCCTCGACAATGCCGGTAAAAACGGTAACGGCGCATCGATGCCACAAACCTTCATCCAAGATCCGAACACACCGAAGCGTAAGGCCTTCATCGAAGCCTACCAAAAATCGTATAAAGTTGATCGCATCCCTTCGGCCGTTTCGGCTGCTCAAGGTTACGACTCGATCTATCTGTTGGCCGCTGCGTTCAAACAAGCCGGCAGTACCGAAGGCCCGAAAGTCCGTGCGGCCTTGGAAAATCTGAATGAAACCGTAGAGGGCGTGGTCGCCACCTACAACAAACCGTTCAGTCATGACGATCATGAGGCGATCAAAGCCGGCATGCCGTTGATGGGGACTGCAAAAGATGGTCACATCGTGGTCGAGAAGTAAGACTTACTTCCGTTCTTGGCATACGGAGCAGGCGCAGCAGTGCCGGCTCCCTTTCTCTGCATCGCTTAGTTGCTATGTCATGGCTGTCGCTTGCGACAGCCATGCGGTATAGCTACGGCCCTACTCCCTTGGAGTGAAAAATGGAAATCTTATTACAGCTTGTCTTCAGCGGTATTTCGCTGGGGATGATTTACGCCGTCATCGCCTTTGGTTATCAACTGACCTTTGCAACTTCCGGCACACTTAACTTTGGCCAAGGCGAGTCGCTCATGCTCGGTGCCTTGGTGGGCCTGAGTTTGGTCGGCAGCGTACACGGCGGCCCGTACATGAATTACTGGCTGATGATACCGCTGGTGATCTTGTTCGGCGGCTTACAGGGCGTGGTAGTGGAATGGATTGCGGTGCGCCCGGCAATCAAAATCAAATCCGAATTCGGTTGGATCATGTCGACCATTGCATTGGCGATTATCTTCAAAAATGTCGCGGAAAATATCTGGGGTAAAGATGATTTGACTTTCCCTTCGCCTCTGTCGGCCGCACCGTTTCAAATTTTCGGTGCCAATGTTCAGCCCATGCAAGTGGTGGTGGTGATCGGTGCCTTGGCGATGATGTTGGCGGTGGAATTGTTCAACCGTAAATCCATCTATGGCAAAGCGGTGGTGGCGACTTCCAATGATCGCGACGCCGCCGGTCTGATGGGCATCAACACCAGCATGGTGATTACCTTTTCTTACGCCTTGTCATCTGCCACGGCGGCCTTCGCCGGTGTGCTGGTTGCACCCTTGACCTTGACCGGCGCCACCATGGGCTCGGCGCTGGGTTTGAAAGCCTTTGCCGTAGCGATTATCGGTGGTTTGACTTCCGGTATGGGTGCGATCGTCGGTGGTTTGATACTCGGCGTGGCAGAAACCTTGACGGGTTTTTATATTTCCACCGGCTACAAAGAAGTACCGGGCCTGGTGTTGCTGTTGCTGGTTTTGGCCTTCAAGCCGGCCGGATTATTCGGCAAAGCCGCGATCAAAAAGGTCTAGGAGACAGACAATGAATATCAAGACTATGGCAGCATCGCTGCTCGGTATTGCGGCACTCGGTTTGTTCCCGGTGTTCATGCACAACCCGTATTATTTGCATCTGGCAGAAACCATCCTGATTTATGCCATCTTATTGTTTGGCCTCGACATCGTGGTTGGTTACACTGGTCAAGTCTCGCTCGGCCATGCCGGCTTGTTCGGCATCGGTTCGTACACCACCGGCGTGCTGTATTTTAAACTCGGTATGCCGATACTGCTGGCGCTGCCGGCCAGTATAGGCGTCACTGCCGTGTTCGGTGCGCTGTTGGCACTGCCAGCATTGCGCGTGACTGGGCCGTATCTGGCGATGGTCACGCTGGCCTTCGGTACCATCATTCAAATCCTGATCAATGAGATGAGTTTTCTCACCGAGGGGCCGATGGGACTGAAAGTCGCCAAGCCAATTTTGTTCGGACAAAAATTATCCGAAGTCGGCAATTACTATTTGGTCGCGGTGATGATGGTGTTGGCGACGGTGTTGGTCCATCGTATCTTACGCTCGCATCTGGGACGAGCATTTCAAGCGCTGCGCGACAGTCCTATCGCCTCCGACTGCATGGGCGTGTCGGTGTATCGTTACAAGGTTTACGCCTTCGTGATCAGCGCCGCCTTGGCTGGTTTGGCCGGTAGTTTGTATGCCTATTCAGAAGAGTATATTTCACCGAACACGTACAACTTTGAATTGACCATACTGTTCCTCTTGGCGGTCATCATGGGCGGGCGGAAAAGCCGTATCGGTTCGCTGCTCGGTGCCTTCATTGTGGTGATGCTGCCTTCGCTGTTGGCCGATATCGAACTGTTCCGTCAGATCGCGACGGTGGCTGCCGTAGTCGGCGTACTCGGGGCTGCTTTCACCCTGTTTAAAGGACGCAAGACCGTGCGTGAATTGGCCGTACCAGTAGTGGCAACGGTGGGGATGGCGATCTTTTCTTACAAGCTCGAAAATATCACTGACTGGCGGCTGACGATTTTCGGTTTGATGACTTTGTTTGTCGTGTATTACCTGCAGGATGGTATCGTCGGTTTCGTCAATGCCTTATTCGGCAAGGGCCCGCGCCATTTAGTGGCCAATACTGCACAATTGGCGGTGAGTGATGAATTGGCGATAGCCAAAGCCAATGGCGAGCGCGTCGGTATTTTACTCAGCGGCCGACAAATTCTGATGCAGTTCGGTGGTTTGAAAGCCTTGAATCAGGTCGATCTGCAAATCGCCAAAGGCACCGTGCATGGCTTGATCGGTCCTAACGGTTCCGGTAAAAGCACGATGATGAATGTACTCACCGGCATCTACAAACCGACCGATGGCGTGGTCGAATTTGCCGGCAAACTGATTTCGGGCATGACGCCGTCGGCGATTGCTTTGGGTGGGGTGGCACGTACTTTTCAGAATGTGCAACTGTTCGGTGAGATGACGGCGATAGAAAACGTCTTGGTTGGTTTGCACAGTACCTTCCGCAGTCATGTCGGTGATGTCATGCTGCATACGCCGCGCTATCGCCGTGAAGAGCAGGCGGCACGGGCGCGGGCAGCGAGTATTTTGCAGTTTGTCGGTTTGTCCGATTTAGCCAATGAAGAGGCACGCAATTTACCATATGGTAAACAACGCTTGCTGGAAATCGGCCGTGCGCTCGGTCTCAATCCACAATTATTGTTGCTCGATGAACCGGCGGCTGGCTTGACCGCACCCGATATCAAAGAGCTCATCGCTATCATTCGCAAAATTCGCGACCACGGTGTGACGATCATTCTGATCGAACATCATATGGATGTGGTGATGTCGATCTGCGACACCGTGACGGTGCTCGATTTTGGTCAGAAAATTTGCGAAGGAAAGCCGGCCGATGTGCAGGCCGACCCGAAAGTCATCGAGGCTTATCTCGGCGGCAGTGTCAGCGACGATCTCGCTGCGGCCACCAACGCGGCCAGCGCCTAAGGAGAACAGTATGCTGAGTATTTCAAATTTACACGCGGCCTACGGCAAGGTGCAAGTATTGCATGGCATTTCCATCGAAGTCCCGAAGGGCAAAGTGGTGACCTTGATCGGCTCTAACGGTGCCGGAAAAACCACCACCATGCGCGCCATTTCGGGCATGTTGAAACCGAAAGAGGGCACCGTGCGTTTGGCCGGTAACGATATTACCGGGCTCGATTCACATCGTATCGCACGTGCCGGTTTGGCCCATTCGCCGGAAGGCCGGCGGGTGTTTTCGACCATGAGCGTGACCGATAATTTATTATTGGGAGCGTTTCCGCGCTTTACCAATGCGCGCACCCGCGGCGATATCGACAGCGATTTGCAAAAAGCGATGGAGTTGTTTCCCCGTTTGCGCGAGCGGCGCAATCAATTGGCCGGCACCTTGTCGGGCGGCGAACAGCAAATGCTGGCGATGGCGCGCGCAGTGATGCTCAACCCCGAAGTGATTTTGCTCGATGAACCGTCGATGGGCTTGGCACCGATCTTGGTCGATGAAGTGTTTCGCATCATTTCTCGGCTCAAGAAGGAAGGCATCACCATGCTGCTGGTCGAGCAGTTCGCCGCTGCCGCCTTGGCGGTGGCTGACTACGGTTATGTGCTGGAAAACGGTCGCATCTCGGTACATGGGCCGGCGGCCAAGTTACAGAATGATCCGGCGGTACAAGCCGCGTATCTCGGTGGCGGTGCTGCGCACTGAGTTATCAGGATAGAAAAAGGGGCAGCTGCAGCTGCCCTTTTTTTAATCAATCGTCAACCGCGCAACTCGCGCAGCGGATGTGCATAGTCGGGCCACGCCGGCGCAAAAAAATCCTGCACCATGGCCTTGCTGACCTCGCTCAGTTGTGCCGGTCGCCATTGCGGCGCATGGTCTTTTTCCACCACCAACGCGCGTATCCCTTCGAGTACTTCGCCATGCGTGAAACAGTGGCGCACCATGCCGCGTTCCATGCGCAAGCAATCGGATACCGTCATGCCGGCGCTGCGGCGCAGTTGTTCGCGCGTCACGCACATCAGCAGCGGCGAACGTTTGGCCATATTGGCGGCGGTTTTTTGTGCGAATTCGGCGACGTCAGCGCTCAGTGTCGTAACGATGTCTGGCACGCTGGCTGCGCTGAAATGCCTATCGATCAGCGCCCGTTCACGCGCCAACATGCTCGCCTCTGGCCGCGCTTGTTGCGCGAATGGCGCGGCAAATTCACGTATGGCTGCGCGCAGATCGAGCGCATCGCTGTGCGCCAGCAACTCGAACAGTGCTGGCAATTCGGCGGTTGGGACGAAGACATCGGCCAGGTCGGCATACAGGGCATCGGCGGCAGTGATGATGTCGCCGGACAGGCCAAGGTAAGTACCGATTTGACCGGGGCAACGCGACAGGAAATAGCCACCGCCGACATCGGGGAATAAACCGATATTTACTTCCGGCATAGCCATCTTGGTGCGCTCGGTGACGATGCGCAGGCGGCATGCCGGGCCGGCTTGAGCAACACCCATGCCGCCACCCATGACCACGCCATTCATGATGGCGATGTAGGGCTTAGGGTAGAAATGAATCAAATGATTGAGCGCGTATTCTTCGCTGAAAAAATCTTCCAAGAGGGCGCTGCCGCCGACCGGGCCGACGCTGCCGACTTCATAAAAAAAGCGGATGTCACCACCAGCACAGAAGGCTTTCTCTGCGCTGCTGTGGATGACTACGGCGCGAATGCTGGTATCCTCACGCCAGGCCAGCAACTGTGCGCTGAGGGTGCGGACCATTTCCAGTGAGAGCGAATTGAGCGCGGCCGGACGGTCCATGCAAAGGTAGGCAATCTGATTGTTGACCGAGGTGAGAATGTGTTCGCTCATGATATGACCGCTCAAAGGGAAAAGTGTATTTTAGCCGGTGTCCCGGGCTGGTGGCATGCAGATGAAAAAAGGACGCTGAGGCGTCCTTTTTACTTTCACAGAGTAAGAGTCAGATCAATTACGCCGACGCGGGATCAGGCATATGCTTGATCGCTTCATGTGGGTGTTCCTGAATCTTATCTTTGTGTTTGATGACTTGCCGATCGAGCTTGTCGATGAGGGCATCGATGGCTGCGTACAAGTCATGTGCCAGGCTTTCAACGTGGATGTCTTTACCGCTGATGTGCAGATTAATATCGGCCTTATGGCACTTCTCTTTTTCGCGGAGCTTATCGACAGTCAGAATGACAGCGATATCAATAACTTGATCAAAATGTCGCCGGACACGCTCAAGTTTGGTATGTACGTATTCACGAATTGCAGGAGTTACTTCGACGTGATGTCCACTGATGGTGAGATTCATACTACGCTCCTATGATGATGGTACTTGCTAGGGTGATCTATCTTCAGCTCATTGAAAAGATGCGTTCGAGCTAAATTATATATAGCAATGTAAAACGTGATTTCAAGGTCTGTTTAAAAACATTTACGCATACTGACCGGGGGGATTTTCAGAGCTTCACGGTATTTTGCAACGGTACGCCGAGCAATCACCATACCCTGTTCACCCAGCATGTCTGCGATTTTACTGTCAGAGAGTGGGCTTTTCTGGTCTTCTGCTCCTATCAATTGCTTGATGAGTGCGCGGATCGCGGTGGATGAAGCTTCGCCGCCGGTTTCCGTCGCTACATGACTGCCGAAAAAATACTTCAACTCAAACATACCATGCGGGGTGAGCATGTATTTTTGCGTTGTTACACGAGAAATAGTGCTCTCGTGTAGACCTAGTGTATCAGCTATTTCGCGCAACACAAGGGGTCGCATGGCAACGGCACCGTGGGTGAAAAAGTTCCGTTGTCTTTCCACTATCGCTTGGGCGACACGCAAAATTGTTTCGAAACGTTGACGCATATTTTTGATCAACCAACGTGCTTCTTGCAACTGCGGTGCCATACAGGTATCACCGCGATTTTGGCGCATGATATTGGCATACATATTGTTCACCCGCAGCTTGGGCATCACGTCTTGATTGAGTAAAACTTGCCAGCCATTGGCTGATTTTTTGACGATCACGTCCGGTGCCACATAGTCGGAACTGTTGAGCGCAAAGCTGCTGCCTGGACGTGGTTGGCACATGCGGATCACGGTTTGCGCTTCGCGTAAGTCTTCATCATCGCAATCGAAGATTTTTTTGAGTTTGCCGAAATCGCGCTGGGCGAACAGCGGCAGTTGTGTTTCTATAATTGCCAGCGCCAGTCGCCGCGTGACGAAGGCGATCTGCGGCAAGCGTTTGATTTGCAGGGCCAAACATTCGGCCACGTGACGCGCACCGACGCCGGGTGGATCGAAGCTCTGCACCATACATAATGCAAATGACAACTCTTCGGCTTCGACGCATAATTCCAGCGGCAAGCTGGCATGAATTTCATCGAGCGTCTCAGTCAGGTAGCCATGATCATCGATGGCATCGATGATCAATTCGACCAAGGCCAAGTCGCGCGGAATACGCAAGCTCAGACGCATTTGTTCGAGCAAGTGTTCGCGCAGGCTGATATGACTGGCTTCGAGTTGACGAAAGCCTTCATCGTCATCATCGTTGCGCTGGCCGGGTGCGACATCGCTCCAGTCATCTTGAGCGGCACTGACGCTGTCATTGATCGGCACCTCGATCTCGGCCACTGCTTCTGTGCTGGCACTGGCGGCTTCCTGCGGCAACGCTGTTTCCATGCCGGCATCAGGCGTGCTGCTGGCGCTGTTGATGGCACCGTCGGCCAACAAACGCACGGCGTGCTCGAGCGGGTCGTCGACGCGCTCGAGCAGTGGATTCTCGAGCAGCAGATTTTCCAGTTCCTGATGCAGCTCCAAGGTTGACAATTGCAGCAAGCGTATCGATTGCTGTAATTGTGGTGTCAATGCCAAGTGCTGGGAGGTACGAAGTTGCAGGCTTTGTTTCATGATTCTTCCCGTCACATGCGGAAATGTTCTCCCAAATAAACCCGACGCACTGACTCATTTTGGATGATGTCGTCCGGTTTGCCGCTGGCCAGCACGGCACCTTGGTTGATGATGTAGGCGTGGTCACAAATGCCCAGAGTTTCACGCACATTGTGATCGGTGATCAAGACGCCGATGCCGCGCTCTTTGAGAAAGCCGACGATGCGCTGAATTTCGATGACAGCAATCGGATCGACACCGGCGAACGGTTCATCGAGCAGCACGAAACGTGGGTTGGTCGCCAGCGCCCGGGCGATTTCTACGCGTCGCCGTTCGCCGCCCGACAGCGCCATGGCTTGGCTATCGCGAATTTGTTCAATTTGCAAGTCAGCCAACAAAGCATTGAGACGAGCGCTGATTTTTTTTTCGCTTAAATATTTTCCATCTTTGCTTTTTTGTAACTCCAATACGGCGCGTATATTTTCTTCCACCGTCAACTTACGAAACACCGAGGCTTCCTGTGGCAAGTAAGACAAGCCGAGCACGGCGCGCCGATGGATAGGTAAATGGGAGACGTCGACGCCGTCGATTTTGATTTCACCCGCATCCGATGGAACCAAGCCGACGATCATATAAAACGAGGTGGTTTTTCCGGCACCATTCGGGCCCAACAGCCCGACCACTTCACCGCTTTTGACGAGCAGCGAAACATCGCGCACTACTTGGCGCGCACCGTAACGTTTTTGCAAGCCTTTGACCATCAAGGTACTTTGTTGTTCGCTCATGTCAGTTCGCCTGATTTTTCGGTTGTATCGTCATTTTGATACGGCCGCCACCGTTGACCTGGGTACCGTTGCTCGAATTGCTGCCGACGAAGACATCATTTTTACTATCATAGGAAAGAAACTCGCCTTCCTGCTCATCGGTGACGCGCTTGCCGTCGAGATAGCGCACATGGGCCTTGGAAATAAATTTAACGAATTCGGTTTTCTCATCATATTCCGCTTTTTCGGCTTCGCCCTCGACCCATAAATCGGCACCGCCATCGCGTTTCTGGCGGAAATGTATTTTGGCACCGGGTTTGGCGAACAGATTGATATGCTGAAACTCATCGGCCGCTTTCACCGCTACCGCGCGTTCGGCCTTGACTAATAAGGTGCCGCGGGTGATGACGACGTCGCCGGTAAATGTATTGGTGTTGCTCTTGCCTTCGCTGACTAAATGTTCCGCTTCGATAACCATTTCTTTTTGGCTATCGGCTTTTTCAGCGTGGGCCGAGGGCAACAGGGTGCCGACCAGCGTGGCCAGCAGTGCCGTTGTCATCATACGCAGAGTGAGGATGCTTGGCATACGGGGTACTTTCTAAAAATTCAATATTGCAGACACTTAAAACCATGGTGGCGGTGTTAATTGTTGCTGCGTTTCTTAATGCGCGAGTGGACTTTACTTAATAATTCCAATTGCTGGCTGCTGTTATTGGCAAACATGCCGACCGCATGAGTTTCTGTGTTTTTACTCAGCAGCGTAACGGCGCGATCCGATTGGATCACATCATCATCCGGTATCAACATCAGGTAATCGGTCTCAAGCCGCATGTAATGCGAGTTCAAGCCATCGGGGCGGTCGACGCTGACCTGATCATACAGATGCACGACATCATGTTGGCGTGCTGGTGTGATCAAGTTGGACTTTTGATCCACCACGGCGCGCTCGGCGATGATGGTGATCGGCGCGCGTTGCGCGTCGAAACTGTTGATATGCGGTTTGCTGATTTCGATCTGATCGGTTTGCGGCAAATGAATCAAGCGCTCGCCGGTGACATGGTAATTCGCCTTGCCCTCATTGGATAATTTAATAAAATTAAATTTCTCAACATAGTAGTCAGGCTCGGCACGTACATTGATACGATGATATTCATCGGCACCGCGGCGGCGCATCGCATCGTCGATCCAGAAACTGGCCAAAGCCACGCCAGCCATCACGGTAACGGCGATCCAAATGCGCGCACGGTCGATAGTGATGGGAGATTTCATGTCAGATAGCTGGACAATACTTGTTCATACTTATTCTGTGCGCGCAAAATAAAATCGCACACTTCCCGCGCCGCGCCGTGCCCGCCGCCCGTGTTGCAAACGTAATGCACCCGTTGGCGCACTTCGAGGTGGCCGTTGGGGACGCTGGCCGCAAAGCCGACCCGAGTCAATACCGGCAAATCGATGATGTCATCACCAATAAAACCACATTCTTCGGCCGCTATCTGCAATTCTGTCAGCAGTGACAGGAATGCGGTTTTTTTGTCGTGTATCCCTTGGCGCACGTGGGTGATGCCGAGATCGGCGGCACGTTTGCTGACGATGGGCGATTGCCGGGCACTGATGATGGCCGTGGCGATACCTGCATCTTGCAGCAAACGTATGCCTTGGCCATCAAGGACATTGAAAGTTTTCAAAGCCTCGCCATCGGCACTGAAATGCAGGCTGCCATCGGTGAGAATGCCATCGACATCAAAAATCATCAGGCGTATGCGGGCAGCGCGGGCGCTAGCGTCATTCATTAAATCACCTTGGCACGGGTCAGGTCGTGGATATGCAAGGCACCGACGAGTTTGTCGTCTGCATCGGTGACCAACAACTGATTGATGCGGTAGGTTTCCATCACCTCAACCGCTTTGACGGCCAATTGTTCGGCACGTATGCTGTGGGGATTTTTATGCATGACTTCGGCAATGCTGATTTGCGTGAAATCGCGCACGCTCTCCATCATGCGGCGCAGATCGCCATCGGTAAATACGCCGATGATGTGATCTTGCTCATCAACCACAGCAGTCATCGCCATGCCTTTTTTGGTGATCTCCAATAAGGCGACGATCAATTTGGTGTCCGGTCGTACACGCGGGATGGCATCGCCCGTGCGCATGACATCTTTCACATGCGTCAACAGACGGCGGCCGAGCGCCCCACCCGGGTGCGAGCGGGCAAAATCTTCTTCGCGAAAGCCTCGGGCATCGAGTACAGCTACCGCCAAGGCATCGCCGAGCGCCAAGGTGACCGTGGTGCTGGCGGTCGGTGCCAGGTTAAGCGGACATGCTTCTCTATCGACTTGCAAGCTCAGGTGGACATCGGCGAGCCGTGCCAAACTCGACTCCGGATTGCCGGTGAAAGCAATCAGCTTGACGCCCAAGCGTTTAATTATTGGCAATATTGCCATTAATTCGACCGTTTCGCCGGAATACGAAATGGCGATGAAGGCATCTTCGCGCATGATCATGCCTAAGTCGCCATGGGCGGCTTCGGCCGGATGCACAAAAAATGCCGGTGTGCCAGTTGAGGCGAAGGTCGCGGCAATTTTGTGTGCGATATGGCCAGATTTACCGATCCCAGAGACGATCACGCGGCCACTGCATTGCAGTGCGATGCGCACGGCCTGCGCGAAGCCAGGCGCATCGCTGCTATTTAGTCTATTCTTTAATGCAATAATGGCATCGGCTTCAATTTGCAAGGTGTCCGAGGCAAGTTGCAGAGCGCGCAAGGCGCTGCTGGCATCGGCCGAGTTGGACGAGTTGGATAGGTCGGCCGGCGGGGCCGAAGGAGCCGAGAAATGGGAGGCAGGAAAAGCAGTCATGTCCGAAGTATAAACCAAATTCAGTAAGCAAAAACTCTGCCAGATGTAAGGTAGTGTAGAAGCATACGCAGAAAGCAGAAAGTGCACGCCATAAATCGGCAATAATAGCAGGCATGACTGCTCTCGATACCACACTCACTCTGCTGGCCGCCGCCGTTTTTGGTGTGGTAGCATTTCGCATGTTGCAATTGCCACCCATCTTAGGTTACTTGACGGTCGGCATTTTAATCGGTCCATTCGGCCTGCGCATGGCAGAAGATGGCGTGGTCACCCACGAGTTGGCAGAATTCGGCGTGGTCTTCCTGATGTTTTCGATAGGCTTGGAATTTTCTTTAGCCAAATTGATGGCCATGCGGCGCGCGGTGTTCGGTCTTGGCATGGCGCAGGTACTGACCACCATCCTCATGGCCATGGCTGCCGCATGGATGGCCGCACACTGGTTGCCACAGTATTTTCAGATCAGTTGGGAAGCCTCGTTTGCACTCGGCGGGGCCTTGTCCATGTCATCGACGGCGATTGTGTCGAAAATGTTGACCGAGAAATTAGAGCTGGAAAGTCCGCACGGTCGCCAGATCATCAGCGTATTGCTGTTTCAAGATTTGGCCGTGGTGCCTTTGCTGATCATGGTGCCGGCACTGGCGGCGCATTCTGATGACATTGTGCAAACGCTGGCCTGGGCCGGTGCCAAAGCCGTGCTGGTCTTGGGTATCCTGCTCGTCGGTGGGCAGAAACTGATGCGCGTGTGGTTTCGCATTGTGGTTAAGCGGCGCTCGCAGGAATTATTCATGCTCAATCTGCTGCTCATCACCTTGGGTGCGGCTTGGTTGACTGAAAAAGCCGGTTTATCGATGGCGCTCGGCGCTTTTGTTGCCGGCATGTTAATTTCCGAAACCGAATATCGGCACCAGGTTGAGGAAGATATCAAACCGTTTCGCGATGTCTTGCTCGGCTTGTTCTTCATTACCATCGGCATGTTGCTCAATTTAGGTGTGGTGTGGAATCAGTTCGGATTGGTCTTATTGTTGTTTGTGGTGCCGATGCTGATGAAATTATTACTCATTACCGGCTTGGCTAAATTATTCGGCAGTCCGACCAGTGCTGCGTTGCGCACCGGTTTGGGCTTGGCGCAGGCGGGCGAATTCGGTTTTGTGTTGCTCAACCAAGCAGGAGTATTGCACCTCATTGATGCCGACTTATTGCAAGTCATCTTGGCGGCGATGGTGCTCTCGATGTTGGCTTCACCCTTCATCTTGGCCAAGTCGGATGCCATCGTGATGAAATTCTCTGCCAACGAATGGATGATGCAGTCACTGGCGTTGACGCAAATTGCGGCACGCACGATGAATGCAAAAAAACACGTCATCATTGCCGGTTTCGGCCGTAGCGGCCAAAGCCTGGCACGTTTGCTGGCCGAAGAAAATATCGAATACCATGCGCTCGATCTCGATCCTGACCGCGTGCGTGAAGCGCAAACGGCTGGTGCCAATGTTTCGTATGGTGATGCGGCGCGGCGCGAGAGTCTCAAAGCCGCCGGCATCAATCGCGCTGCCGCCTTGGTAGTGACCTACACCGGCACCGCCTCGGCCTTAAAAATTTTGCATTTTGTTACGGAGATGCATCCGGGCTTGCCGGTCATCATACGCAGTCATGACGATAGCGATCTCGATATACTACGCGCTGCCGGTGCCACCGAAGTCGTGCCGGAATTAATGGAAGGTAGCTTGATGTTGGCCTCCCATGCCTTGGTACTGCTCGGTGTACCGCTACGGCGTGTGGTGCATAAGGTGCAGGCGGCACGCGATGCTCGCTATGCCTCGTTGCGTGGCTTTTTTCACGGTCTGGGCGACGCCACCGACAGCCCGGAAAATCTGCAAATCCGTTTGCACACGGTGGTGTTGCCAGAACGCTCGCAAGCGGTCGGTAAAAGCTTGGCCGAACTCGAACTCGGCGCTTTGGAATTGGATGTGCAGGCTTTACGACGTGGTAAGTCGCACTTGGTGCCAGAGGGCATGCAGGTTTTGCAGGGCGGTGATGTGCTGGTGTTACGCGGCACATCAGAAGCAGTCGCAAGAGGTGAGCAACGCCTGTTAAAATGACGCGCTTTTGCTGCGTCGTTACTTAATCTATTCCAGTACGGCGCTTTCGATTGATTTTCCATGGAAAGACTTGCGCCGATGCTGAACCCCGCCGAATATATCAAAGACCATATCCGCACCGTACCCGACTGGCCACAAGCTGGTGTGATGTTTCGTGATATCACACCTTTATTGCAAAATCCTAAGGTATTCCGTGTGCTCATCGATATGTTTGTGCATCGTTACATGGATCAACAGATTGATGTCATTGCCGGACTCGATGCCCGTGGCTTCATCATCGGTTCGGTGCTGGCGTATGAACTCAACCTCGGATTTATACCGATCCGAAAAAAAGGCAAATTGCCGTTTCATACCGTGTCGGAACAATATGAACTCGAATATGGCAGCGCCACGGTGGAATTGCACGCCGATGCTTGCCAGCCCGGTGACCGGGTGGTGTTGATCGATGATTTGGTTGCCACCGGCGGCACCATGATGGCTGGCCGCAAATTGCTCGAGCGCTTAGGTGCCGTCGTAGTCGAAGGTGCCGTCATCGTTGATTTGCCGGAATTGGGCGGCTCTCGCCTGATCAAGCAAAGCGGTTTGCCCCTGTATACCGTTTGCCAATTCGATGGTCATTGAGCGTGCCGGGCTGCTGATTTTCCTTGGGCAGACCTGAACATCGTGCTTAGTTTTCAGCCCAGTTCATCAAAAATCTGACTAGGGTTTGAAACCCCGGCCTTCAGAGGCTGTCGCAAAAGGGTAGTGAGTCGGTATCATT
>NZ_JASJVS010000079.1:0-15612 GCF_035019605.1 Undibacterium sp. 5I2
CCATGTCGGCCGCGTCGATTGCTGCTTGATCAGTGGAAATGGGCAGTGCCGGGGGTGGGGGTATCTTCCGGCATTTCCGGATGTACCAATTCGGCTTCACGGTCGGCAAACAAGGGGGTGCCGCAATCGTCGCAGAATTCCATGGCGAAAATTTCATCGAGTGGCAGGATGTCGCTGATGCCACACTCCAGCAAGATGTCGGGAATGTCACCGATGATTTGATCGTTGTCATCCATGCTGAGTGCCGCTTGCTGGTCTTCGGCTTGATACAGCGGCCATACCACACCGTAGACCACTTCGCCGCTCTCGCGCAGGCAAAAACTGACGCGGAATTCATCAATTTGGCCCGGCGTTTCTTGGACACCGCAGGCAGCGATGACGACCGAAAATTCGCCAGCTTCTTTGCCCAGCGTTTGCGTCAGATAAAACACGGCTGAACGCAACGAGGCCGGACGAATTTTGATGTCTGCTTCGCGGCACGCGGTGTAATACGCTTCCGGTAACAGGACTTCGAGGCCGCAACCGGGCAGTAAGTGTTGCAAGCTCAGGGCGGCATGTTGTTGCCACTCTAGTAAGGCAGCATTTTTAGCTTTTACGCAATCGTATGGTGCATCCAGCGTTTGCCATTGAAATAAGGGGGCGCCGGCCGGGGTGACCAAGATGCCGAGCAAGTAGCGGATGTCGGCCAGGAAGGGCACGGTTTGCGCACGTTCCGGCTCGCCGTTGCCGGGCTGTTTGGCGATGATGGCCAAGGCGTGACGCTCCATCAGACTATAGGTTTCGCAATGATTGCGCGGCAATTGGTCGATCGAGTAAAGATTTGGCAAAAGCCGCAGGCTGGTGTCGGCGGTAAGCAAGTCGCGCGAACAATCATCGATGAGCTTTTGCAGCATGTCGGGAGCGACCGCACCCGAAGCGATTTCGAAACGGGTCCAAGCCAGCACCGGTGCGGCAATCAACAGGGCATCGTAGGCTTGGCCGTCGACTTCGAAATGGGCGCTGCTGCTCATGCTTTCCAGCGTTTCGATCAAGACATCATAGCCGTTCGGTTCGGCGGCAAACAGATTCTCTGCCGCGCCGTCGAGAATTTCCTGATGTTGCAACTTGAGATTTTTGCTCACATAAGCGTCGAGTTTGTCTTGCCAGTTGAGGTCTTCCAAGCGGCTGGCTGATTGTGCCACGGCCAGAGAAAGATTGACCAGACGTTGGCTTTCCGCGGCAAGCTTGAGGCGGTTTCGTTTGATAGGTCGGCGCATACAGTCAGTAGTTGAACGGAGGTGGGACGATTGTAGCCCACACTCCGAGGTGGAAAATGATTAAAATTTATTTTTTTGCATACTGTTTTGTACCGAATAAATTTTCTTTTGCCTGTTCATTCGTCAGTGGCTGGCGTAAATCGGCCAGCACGGCGACGCCGCGCTGCACTGCCGGACGGGCGCTGATTTCATCGAACCAGCGTTGGGCATGCGGATAATCGGCCCAATCGATGCCTTGATTGGCGAATGAGCGGGTCCAGGGGAAGACGGCGATGTCGGCAATGCTGTAGTGGTCGCCGGCCAGGTAGGCGGTTTGCGCTAATTGTCGGTCGAGCACGCCGTAGAGGCGCTTGGCTTCATTGGTGTAGCGTTCGATCGCATAAGCAATTTTTTCCGGCGCATAGATACGGAAATGATGTGCTTGTCCGAGCATCGGGCCCAAGCCACCCATCTGGAACATCAGCCATTGCAAGGTATGGTATTTTTCGCGATCGGTGTTGCCAAGAAATTGGCCGGTTTTGCCAGCCAGATACAGCAAAATGGCACCGGATTCAAATAGTGACATAGGCTGACCGTCCGGGCCGTCGGCGTCGACGATGGCGGGAATTTTATTGTTTGGCGAAATCGCCAAAAAGTCGGGCTTGAATTGGTCGCCGGCACCGATGTCGACTGCAATGGCGCGATACGGCAGTCCGCATTCTTCCAACATGATGTGGACTTTGTGGCCGTTCGGGGTGGGCCAGGAATAAACATCGATCATCAGCAAACTCCAAGTTGAGGTGAGAAATACACCGGCGCGGTGGCCATGCCGGCGTCAAGACGATACCGTATTATGCAGAGGTTTGCAGGTTTGCGCACGCTTACGGCCATAGTCTTTGTGTCGGCGGCGGCATTGTGTATGCATTGTGCTTGCATTGTCTGTGTATACTCGGCGCTGTTTGCCTTACCATGACGAGTTTGATCTGATGACTATTCCTTCCCTGCGCGCCCAAGCGGCCATGCATTTGGCAATTTTTTTGTTCGGTGGTGTTGCGGTATTGGCGCAAGCACTGCCGCAAAACCCGTTGATGCTGGTATTTTGGCGCAGCCTGTTTGCTGCGCTCAGTGTGGCCGCGCTGTTGCGCTGGCAAGGTCAGCCATTGTGGCAATCGGCGACGCCGCGGCGCTGGCTGAGTGGGGTGCTGCTGGCGGTGCACTGGTTATTGTTCTTTGCCGCACTCAAGGCCGCACCCTTGGCTTACGGTTTGTTGGGCTTCGCCAGTTTTCCCTTGTTTGTGGCCGCTTTGGAACCGTATTTTTTCAATGAGCGCCGCCATGGCCGCGATGCCCTCGCTGCCGTGGCGGTGGTAGCCGGGATGGTGCTGATGGTCTGGCCAGACAGCGCGACCGGACAGTTCGATAGCTCGGCCTTGCTCGGCTTGTTATTGGGCATAGGGGCGGGCGGTAGTTTTGCTTTGCTGATCATGCTTAATCGCGCCAACAGCCGCGATTTGAGTGCGATCCGGCTGACTTTTTTACAAAATGCCGGTGCCGCCGCCTGTTTGCTGCCCTTGGTGTTGCTCGATCACAGTCCCGCTACTCCTAGTTGGGCAGCATGGGGTGGGGTGGTACTGCTCGGGGTGGTGTTGACGGCGCTGCCGCAAAGCTTGCTCATGTTCAGTCTACAATCTCTGTCTACCCGTTTCGTCAGCCTCATGAGTACGCTCGAGCCGGTGTACGGCATTGCGCTGGCTTGGGCGTGGCTGGGACAACGGCCGACGGCACAGATGCTGGCCGGTGCAGGCGTGATTCTGGCGGCGACCACCGTTGTCACGCTGTGGCATAGCCCGCATGTTTAAATCTGCGCTTCCCTAGTTAAGCGCGCTGCCGAGCGCGATAAGCTGCACCGGGCCGCTGCGAAAGCGCCGATTGCCGGCTGCGGCAGCGAGCATATGCGGTGCGATATCGTGGGCGTCGAGTGCGGCTTGCGAACTCCAGCGTTCGATCAAGACAAATTGTTCCGGTTTGCCATTGACTTCATGCAAATCATATTGCAGACAACCGGCTTCGGCACGCACCAGCGGTGCAATGGCGGCGAAGGCGGCGATTTGTTCGTCGCGGCGGCTGGGCAGTACTTCGATGAGGATGAGCAGGCGGATTTCTGTCGTCATGGCGGGTCCTTGTTTAATCAGTCACATTACACTGTATTTTACCGCGTTTGCTTATAAGAAAAACAAAAAACGCCCGCAAGCGGGCGTTTCGTTACGGCAATTTGCTTCAAGAACGCGTGATTGGCAAGCCTAAGTCTTCCTGCAAATCGATGTACTTGGCCAGTTCCAGTTTGGCAATGGCATTGCGGTGTACCTCGTCGGGGCCATCGGCTAAGCGCAGCGTGCGATTGCCGGCCCATTGCGCTGCCAAAGGGAAGTCACCCGAAACACCGCCGGCACCATGCGCTTGGATTGCCCAATCCAGCACCTGTTGGGTGACATTCGGGGCGAGGACCTTGATCATGGCGATTTCTGCCTGCGCGTGCTTGTTGCCGACGGTATCCATCATATAGGCCGCTTTGAGGGTCAACAGCCGTGCGCTATCTATCTGTATGCGTGATTCGGCGATGCGTTCGCGCCAGACACCTTGTTCGGAGATTTTTTTACCGAAGGCCGTGCGGCTATTGAGTCGACGGCACATCAATTCGAGTGCCCGTTCGGCCACACCGAGCGCACGCATGCAGTGATGAATCCGCCCAGGGCCGAGACGGCCTTGAGCGATTTCGAAACCCCGTCCTTCGCCGAGTAAGATATTGGAAGCCGGTACGCGCACATTGTCAAACAGAATTTCGCAATGGCCATGCGGCGCATCGTCATAACCGAACACCGACAGCGGTCGTTTGACCGTGATGCCGGGGGTGGCGGCGTCGACCAGTATCATCGATTGTTGTGCATGACGGGCGGCATCGGGATCGGTTTTTCCCATGAGGATATAGACTGCGCAGCGTGGGTCGCCGGCACCGGAAATCCACCATTTATGACCATTGATGACATAGTCGTCGCCATCGCGCACGATGCGGGTTTCGATGTTGGTGGCGTCGGACGAGGCCACGCCCGGCTCGGTCATGGCAAAGGCGGAACGGATTTCGCCGCGTAGCAGCGGTTCCAGCCATTGTTGTTTGTGTTCTTCGAGGCCGTAACGCTCGATGGTTTCCATATTACCGGTATCGGGCGCCGAGCAATTGAAGACTTCCGGTGCCCAAGCGACCCGGCCCATGATTTCACACAGCGGCGCGTAATCAAGATTGGATAAGCCTTGCGGTGCACGGGTCGATTTCGGTAAGAACAGATTCCACAAGCCTTGTTCACGCGCCTTCGGTTTTAATTCTTCAATGATGCGGGTGGCCAGCCAGCGATTGCCTTTTTCCAGGCCATTGCGGTCGATTTCATCCTTGTAGGCGGTTTCATTCGGATAAATATATTCATCCATAAAGGCCAACAGTTTGCCGCGCAATTGCTGGCAGCGATCTGAATACTCGAATTCCATGTTATCTCCATTATTGTTATGAAAAATACCGGGTACTACAAACAGAACAGGGGGTCAGCCCAGCGTTTTGAGGACGTAGCTCCAACCGAGTTCGGCCATTGGCCGTGCCGCCGCCCCTGATTTTTTGGCCTGGGCGCTGGATGCGGTGCCGTCGACGTAACGTTTCATGATGCCTTGCAAAATGCCGGCCATGCGGAACAGATTGTAGGCGAGGTAGAAATTGAAGTCTTCCGGCCGGATGGTTTTGCCAGTGCGCGCACAATATTTGGCGATGTAGTCTTGCTCATTGGGAATTCCCAGTGCTTGATGGTCCAGTCCGGCAATCCCGCGGAATTGTCCTGGCGTGACGTGCCAACTCATGCAGTGGTAGGAAAAATCGGCCAGTGGATGACCGAGCGTGGATAATTCCCAGTCGAGCAGGGCGAGCACACGTGGTTCGCTCGGGTGGAACATCATGTTATCGAGCCGGTAATCGCCATGGACGATGCTGGTGTCGTCACCGGCCGGGATATGCTGCGGCAGCCACTCGATGAGCTTATCCATGGCGGCGATCGGTTCGGTTTCCGAGGCGCGGTATTGCTTGGTCCAACGGTCGATCTGGCGGGCGAAGTAATTGCCCGGCTTGCCGTAGTCAGCCAAGCCGATGGCGGCGAAATCGATGTTGTGCAAGGTGGCGATGACGCGATTCATTTCATCATAAATTTCGCCTCGTTCGGTCGGTGACATACCGGGCAGGGATTGATCCCACAGCACCCGGCCGTCAACGAATTCCATGATGTAAAAGGCGCGGCCAATCACCTCTTCGTCAGTACACAGGGCATATTGACGGGCGGCAGGGAAACCGGCTTTATTGAGCGCATTCATGACCTTGAATTCGCGTTCTATCGCATGCGCCGACGGGAGTAACTTGGCGACCGGGCCCGGTTTGGTGCGCAGCACGAAGCTTTGTTCCCCGGCGCGCAGTTTGAAGGTGGGATTCGATTGACCGCCTTTGAATTGTTCGATCTGCAGCGCCGGTTTGCTGTCGAAGCCATCGACGTGAACACGCATGTAGTCGGCGAGGGCGGCGAGATCGAATTTTTGTCGTTCAGCAACCGGCATGGTGCCCATGAATTCTTCAAACATCGGTGGTCTCCAGAATAAAAGATGGACGCGCTGCAGCTGCGCGGCAAGCACTGATTCTAACGCATAAAAGTGAACGTACGTACTATTATTTAATGCCAATTCTGCTGGTGCGGCGGATACTGGCTGTAGTTAATCTTTATCCGACTGCCTTGCCCGACCTTGTCCGTTGTTTCGACGATTTTGTGTTGATCGGAAAAACGGTACATCACCGCCGAACAGGATTCGCATGCCCGCAGGTTTGAGTAAATATTGAGTGTCATCGCACCTGGGTAGTTAAGCAATTCACCGGAGACGAAGGAAATGATTTTCGCTTCCGTATCGGCCGAGCGCTCATGCCGTACCGGGATGGTACGTATGGTATTTTCATCGGCCGGTACGCCGATGTAGTGGAGTGCCGGTTCGCCGGAACGCGCCTCGCTGAGGAGAATATTTTGATGCTGATTACCCGATACCGAGACCATATTCAAAACGGCTTTCCCTTCATGCCGCAATTCTGCCCAGACGACGTTGCTATTGGGTATCAGTCTTGTCAAAATATGTTGAAAACTACTGACCAGTTTGTTCGGATTTTTGCTCATTGTTTCATGGGCAGTCTTGGCCATGGGCAAATCGGCGAAAGTGACTTTACTCATGAGTAAATCGGCTACTCGGCCATAGGGGCTGCGGTTTCTGCCGCTGCCGGCATAGCGTGCTTTGTCGGCAAGCAGCTCAAGCGCATGAAGAATTTTCCCGCTCGTGGCTTGCGCTGTAGCAGTACCCATATTTTGGTTTAACCTCCCATATTGCTTGGCCGCATGAGTGTGCTGTACCAGCCTGCGGGCATCGTTGCGTTCTTCGGTGATAGGGGAGGCCAGCGCGTTGACCAAGGTGGCGCTTTGTTGGCGTGGCGACTTTCCGCGCATCCTATTTAAGACAATGTTACTGTTTTCATGCGTTTCCGATGCCATGTTTTGCATTACTTCATTGCTCATCGCTTGAAAGTGTTGCACCGTGACTTCCGGCAGAATGACTGCCTGATACGGCGCGTGCGCCATCGTGCTGCTGCTCCTTCGCTCAGCCAGTGGGGCCCGCGGCGGCGCATACGGCAGCACGCCGTTGTGGCGCGCGGCAGGGATACGCGGGGTATTTCGGCAACTGCCGGCCGACCACGCCGGCGCGAAATTCCTGCCACTGCCGGGCATACGCTTTTGTCTGGATCGCTGTGGCATTGCCGCGATGAGGGTGGCGGTGATGGCGCTGGCGCGGCTGGCAGAGGCAGCGCTCGACTCGAGACGCAAGTTGAGCGCCGGTGGCAAGGCAAACAGCAGACGTGCCTTGCCTTGGCCTTCGAACAGCAGCAGCAAGTTTTGTCTGTGGTCATAGGTTTGCTCTTGCAAATTCCACTGGCCGGCAATGCTGGAGAGTCGGAAACTTTGACTCGCCGTCATATCACGCAAGTCGATGACGAAGTCGCGCTCGCCTAAGCGTCCGCCATCGACCGCCGCCAGCAGTTCGGCACCGACGTGTAAGCTGCCGTTGTTGCTGGCATAGGTCCAGTAGCTGCTGGTATTATTTCGCTGCGGCAGATCGAGCCGACCGTTGCCAGGCAAATCACAGTAGAGCACCGAGCCGTCGCCAAGCATGCGGTTAACGCGGCCCAGCCAGCGCCGCGTCGTGCCGCCGACGAATAGATCGCCACTGAGGCGGTTGTGCAGTAATTCCTGTCCTTGATAGCTCATGCCTACTTGTTTGACGCAGTGCGGCAGATAGTCTTCAAGCGCTGCGCCGGGGCGATAGACTTGCATCGCTTGCAGTAAGTGCGTTGCATTCTGATACGCTTGGCCCTCAAGATTGAAGCGGGCAGCGTCGATGAATAAGGAGGCGTGTCCGTGGTTGAGCAGCACGCCGTCGTGCCATGTTGTGGCACTCCAGCGCGGCCAATCGGCACCTTCCAGATTGGCAACTTGTCCGTTGCCATGGTTTTCCAGGTAAAACATGCCAAACAGTTCGGGTTCGACGAGGAAGCGCTGGCCGTAATTAGTCAGATGAATGATTTTGTCGCGCAAGGACCAGAGCACGCTCGGTTTGCTCGCATCGGCCTGGGCGTTGATGTAGCTGAGACTGCCATCGCGGTTTTGCTGCAGCGTGTGGGGACCGGAGAGTACGGTTTGCACGCGGCCTTTTCCGACTAAAAAGATTTCGCCGCTCTCGCTATGATGAAGGGCATGCCGACCATCGGTGTTTTTTCCCAAGTAAATGCGGGCACCGGCACGGTAGGCGTTGGCGGCTTGGAGTATCCGGGCGTCATCGTGGCAGAAATAAAACAGCGCATCATCAGGCGCATTGCCAGCCTTGGCGACGACTTCGAACAAGCCGCTGGGTTTGCCGTTGCGCTTAAATACCGCGCGCACTTGATGGTCGCTGCTCTCCAAGGCTTGCTGATAGCGCTGGGGCAGGCGATACCAGTGTCGCTCATCCGCCGGAAGCGTTTGTTGCCGGAATTGATAGAGATCGAGGCCGGCGCTGCGTGGATACGCGACGATTTCCCAGTCGATGGCGTGGTCGCGTCGGAACAACCAATAGTCGCCATCGTGGCCGACATAACTGAGGCCGGCTTTGGTACGCAGATAACGGCCGTCGGGCAGGGTCCAGGCTTGGCCGCTGGTAGGCGTAGCAACTTGAACGTGTCGATAGCACTGACTGCCAAGCGCTGGCGGCTCGTCGCTGATAGCCGGCACAGCATCCGCCTGACCGACTTGCAGATTCCAAACATGCCCATGTTGACTGGCATGGGGACCGCTGGCATGGCTCCATACCGGACCGCAGTGTGGATCGAAGCGGAAGCGGCCGGCGCGCAGCGGCATATCCTGCAGACCCGCTTCGTCGATAAGGATTTCCAACGGTGCGTCGGGTAAATAACGCCAACGTAGCAGGCTGTTCGGTTGGCCGATGGGGCTGAAATAATGGCACTGATCCTGGCGTGACCAGCCTAGCCAGTCCAGCTCCGCGAATTGCGCGAATGGGAAGGTTTGAATGCAGTCTTGAACAACATCGTAATAGCCATACATGACTTGAGCAGCATTCTGCCATTGTAGTAACACGCCGTCTGCGCTGCCGCCGCTGAAGTGCTCATTCGATAGGATACGGCGGATTTGTTCGGGCCTTGGCGGCATCTGCGCTTGGATTCCGTCAACCCAAGTGATTTTGTGCATGCGCAGCATGCCATTGACGTGCGGTCGGTATTCCATCGCCAAAGTTTGTTCGGCCATGCTGTCGAAAGTTTCCACGCGCGCGGTGCCGGTGTGGGTGTATTCGCTCAGCAAGGCTGCAAGTTCTGTGGCCCGCTTGTCCCAAGCGCGGATATTTTCGCTGGAAATGGCCCTGACCGCCAGCGACTGCGTGTTATTTCCCAGGTCTGGCGTATCCTGAGTCAGCAATGGCTCGTTGGTGCCGCTGTCTATTTTCAGTATTTGCAGTACCGATGAGAGTCGAAAGCGGCCATGGGCGGCGTGCGCGCGTTCCAATTGGCTCATACCGTCGCTCCCCAAGGGGGGGGCGTAACGGCGCATCAAACCACGGGTACTGAGTTCGATGAATTCTTCGTGCACTGCTTTCCCAATTGTCAGAGACTGCAGAGCCGGGATCAGCGGCCAGAGGTCGGCAGCGAAATCGGCTACTTCGAGGAAGCGGCCATAGGTGGCCATGTTCAGTGGCCTCTGGCCCGCGCTGCTGGCCACGGCCACGCCATGCTCGTCCTCGTTGCTGATCAAAAAGCCACGGCCCAAGGGACCCTGATCCATGCTCATGAGAATTTTTTGCCTGGGAAACAGGGTGATCTCACTGCTTTGTGGCCCGCGCGGGTGGAGCTCTGTGACCGGGGCGATGATCCATCGGACTTCCATGCTGGACCAGTGGGCGAGGTAGCACAGACCGGCATGCTCGAACGCCAGATCGAAATCGCGGCTGACCAAGGCTTGGCTATGAAGCCGGTAGTCGAAAGTTTGATGATGGAGCTTTTCGTGATGCCAGCGCCGCAGTGTTTCCAGCACACTGAGGATGATTTGGCTGTTGCGCGCCACGTAAGGATCGATCCTGTCCTTTGGATTGACGTAGAACTGGCTAAAAGTTTGCCGTTGTTGGCGCGATAAGCTGATATTGCTCGCTTCCTGCGTGTCGGCGAACGGCTCGTTGGTCTCATCGTCATCCGGCAGTTGGCGCGCATAGCGGGAGGGCGTCACAATATTGAGCCCCCATTCCTGTGCCGTCGTAGTGGGGTTATTGGCAATCAGCTTGGCACAAGTTTGGCTATGTCTGAATTTCTCGAAAGGGACGCCGTTGACCGTGGTTTTACTCAAGTCGATCTGATTATGTTCCAGAGTCTTACTCCACAGACGTTCACGCAGACGCAATTCCACCTCCTCCGGATAGGAGACGTTTTTGCGTCTGATTAATAAGTCTGCGGGATTTTTCTGGTTTTGGATAAATTCGATTTCCTCCTCGGTTTGGCCGAGATTCTGCCCGTCCGGGGTGAATTGCACGCGTAGCCCGGCACCTGTGCTACTGCTGAAGGTCCATTTGCGTGCACCTTCGCTCATGATGAGGCGGCCATAGGTGCTCGGCTTCATGCCGATACGGATGTCAACCTCAAGCTTGTCAGCGTGCGAGGCATCTTTGGGGGGTAGGAAGGCCAAATTGGCCGGTCGATCCAAAAAGACAGGCAAGCGGCCGGGTTGGCCTTCGAATACCGTATTCGTCCTTACCATGTCATGACTGAACTGCAGCGGTAGCTGTGCGCCCCATGCTTGCGCATTGTGGTTGAGGATTTGCGCATCATCACGCAGACCGAATAATGGTGCTTTGCCTATAGTGGAGACGCCGTATTGTATGTTTGATGTCAAACGAATGACGATGGTCGGCGCTTTCTTGTCGGTCAGCGGAAAGTGCTCTTGCGCCGGGGTCACGCCGAGTAAATCTTGAAAACTTTGCTTGATATTGGGGCTGATCATCTGGCCCGAAGGCAAGATGCCGATTTCTGTGTAATGGCGCCCGGGGACAGTCATGGTTGGGCTGGTGAAAAAAAATGATGCCGGAATGAGCTTGATGAGTAAGTCCTTGACCTCATTTACCTCGACGGTCTGATCATTTTCTTTCGCCCCCTGCATGAAATACAATTTGTCGCTGACTTGCGTGTGCAGATGCGTCGCCTTGATGTGAATGAATCGTGCGGCTGACTCATCGCTGAAATAATACACGCTGCTGTTGTCGGGCTGCCGTTTGAGCTCGACTAAGGGGCCGCGAAAGCTGTCGATTTTCTTTTTGAGTTTGACCGCATTGTCGAGCGCTTGTTCGGTATGGTCGATCCAAGAACGGAAAGTATCAATCGGCAGCAGCGACTCCAGATATTCGATCACCATGACTTCGGGCGCGAGCATGGGACAGGCAAGCGCGAGCAGGTCCAAGCCCAGATTGATGATCTGTTCGCTCAAATTCATTGTCGCTTCAAAATAATCGCCTGAGGACAGGGTTTCTGTTGCCAATGAATTGGCTTGCTGGATAATATTTGCTAAGCTCATGGCAATGGCCGGTGCCACGAATCCAGTTGACAGGCCTTCGGCTATTTGCGCCGCTTGCAAGAAATGCGTCTTTGAAATCTGCGCCATCGCGGTCAGCGCAGTCTGACCTAATTGCACCAGACTGTTGGCCTTGCCGAACAGTTGCTCGACATCACTGAAGGTATTGCTGTCGATATTAGCCAAATTCTGCAGGCTGAAGACGACGTTGAGGGTGGTGGCGGCACTTTGTCTGACACTGTTGGTATGCCAGCGCTGTGTCGATTTAATCATCTTGGCTTCGTCGATAGGGACTTGCCGCAGTCCGCCTGCACCATCGCGCAGCGTCAGGGTGAATTCGCTCCCCTTGGTATTGACGACATCGACCACATGCTCACCGATTTTTATCTCAGAAGCGAACATGTTGGTAAAAATTTCCTGTAAGTGTGCGCTCTGCGCCATGGCATCGTGCGACGCTTGCTTGCGCTGAAATTCCGGCGCTGCGCGGAAGTGTCGCCAGCTTTCTTCCAGCTCCGCCTCGTGCGGCGCTGTTTCTGCGACGAGTTCTTCGTTCGCGCCGCAGTTGGCGTGGCTAGCGACGCTGCGGCTTTGACGCGCCAGTGTGCTCTTGTCCTTGTCATGCGGTGCTACTACTGCGGTGCTGAGCGGCTGCTCTAAGGCCGACGCTGCAGCAGTGTTGTGCGGCTGCGTTGGCAGCGCGTCAGCACCTGGCCAGCGCAACCTGCGGTCGAGGTTAAGCAGATGGCTGCGTGCGCTCGTGCTGGTCTGCGTGATCAAGTCCAACAGCGTATTTTGCATGTGCTGATACGCTGTCTCCAGCGTCGCGCCGAACAAAGCTGGTGGGCCGATGCCGACCGTGCCAAACTGCGGTCCTGAGGGTATTGTTGGCTGTAATCCATCGCGCTCGCTCCAAGCGCTGATGCTGTGAGCGAGCGTAGGCACGCGGGCGGCCATCAGATCTTGCGGTAGCAGAACTTTCTGTTGCTGCGCCGTTGTAGCGGCGTCACTCAGAAAGCGCGCCAACTCGTTGACATAAGCATGGGCTTGTTCGACTTCACTGGTCGTGAAACCTGCTTCCTCATGTGCTTCCTTATGTGCGTGCCACCATGCATGCATGAGCCGCCCGGCCAGCTCGGCTTCGCTCTCGGTCGGCGTGTAGGGGTGGTGCGCGGCATACCACTGCGCTTCGCTTTGCTGCCGTTCATTTTGCCACGCAGCTTGCACCGCGCCGGCATGCTGCCAGCGCTGTACCGAGGCGAGGGCGTCGCCTGCCAGCGCGAGTGCCCCTAAGCCGGTCTTGGTGAGGGTGTCGATGCCTTGTTCGTAGTCTTGTTGCGCTTGTCGCTGCTGTCGGTTCAGTTGCAAGCACTCAAGCAACAGAGCCGGCGGTAGACTGCCACACCACTTCATGGCCAAGTTTGGCATGGCTGTTGCCGTTACGCTTGCCCATTCATAAAGGCCGGCGGTGCATTCGCCGAGCTCTTCAACTTGCCTTAACCACGGTTGCAGTAAACGCAGACAGTGGGCGGCGTCGAGCTTGGCTGGGTGCGCTGGTTGACGCGGCAATGAGCGCATCGACGTCAGCAAAGCGATCACACTGTCTATGCTTTCCTGAAATAAGGCGGTGAATTCGCTTTGTTTGCGCAGTCCGGCCTGATGCGCCGCTGCATTGTAGTCTTGCTGGACTTTATGTTGTTGCGCTACCAGTTCGTGCAATTTCGTCGATAAGGCACGACAGGCGGCAGCAGCAGCACGTTCCGGCCCAGCGCTGAGACGTTTGCGCGGTGTGGTGCGGAACAGTGCCTTGACTTGCTTCCGAAATTGCGCAATTTTTTCGTGCTGCCGTGGGCCTGCCTGCGCACCTTGAAAAGCTGGACGCAGCCAGTGTATCAGGCGTTCGAATACGCCAGGTCGCTCCGCTGGTGCAAGCTGGTCGAGCAGGATACGGGCCCGGTGCGTAGTCGGCAGCGCACGCAGCGCCGCCTCGGCTCGCTTGAAAGAGGATTGGATCTCCGGATGTTGAAGATCGATGACTTGCAGCTCAAAGCTTTCCGCCAGGTCTTCTTCCGGTGTGCAACTGAGTAATGCGGCAGCACCCACTTCCAGCCGTTTGGCTAAGGCGATGGCTTGTCGTTCGGCCACTTGCCATTCTTGTGGGCTGCGCCGATTTTGTTCGTGATTAAAGGGGGCGCGACGGCGCTGCTTCGCTGGTCGCGCCGTACAATGCTCAAAGGCATCTGCATCTCGCTGAGTGCGCGCGTACGCGCGCTGCAGGTCCGTACGCGCGGCCAATTCTGCCATCCATAGCGGTGCTTGCTCGTCCCATCGGCTCGCCACATAATCCCACACCTGCGCCCGCGCACGCAGAATTTGCGTCTGGTTGCCGCTGTACCCGAGGCCGCGCAGCAGCGCACGATAGAAGCAATCGCCGTCGGCCGGCACATCGCACCAAGCTTGTTCGCCGAGATAGCGGTAATGATTTTGATTGATTCTAAGTAAAATCACATCGTTGCGCTGCATGCTGATGTAGCCGTCTAGCGATGCTGTTTGCATGTTGTGCCGGTCGGGAGCGAAACGGCTGGCGCTCAATTGCAATGAAGATCGCATTTCTGCAATGCTGGGGGAGGCACTGAGAAACTCTGCGGCAGCGCCGGCATCGGCACGCCACGTCAGCAGGTGTGCCGCCAATTGTTCCGTGCTGCTGTCGTGGCGGATATCGAAAATCGTCAGTCCGCGTGATTGATCTTGCCAAATTGCTGTACGCGCAACAATCTGTGGCGCGAGGTCGCCGGCGGCATTATTCCAACTACCGGCCGTGGCAATGTCATGCTGAACCCGCTGCCATAAAGAGACGTTCGCGGCGATGTTGTTCGCGCTTGGACGAACTTGTTGCAAATGCGCTGACAAGCCGAGATTGACTATGGGTACACTGAGCGCAGTCGCCTTGAGCGCTGGTAAAACGTTTGGCAAAAGCGGGCGCGAGCTCGACTGGCTTAAAAGGCGATGAATATCTGACATCAGAAATTTTCTCGTGTACAAAAAGTGAAATGAACAATGGTGCGTAATCGCTCCTATTGCTTTGATTCTAATTGTTGGCTCGCGAGCATACTTTTATAAAATAACCATCTGTATTGCTGATCATGCGCAAAGAGCGCACCGGTGTCGGCGCGAGAAGCCGGCGCGACGAACAGCCATCAGCACTGCGCATCGCTTGGGCATGCGCAGTGCTGATGGGATATCGGGATTGGTGGTGGTGGTGGTGGTGGTGCAGTGTTACAGCCTGTCGGCGCGTGCAGCCAGCGCTGCGACGTCGTCGCATAGTAGTGGTGACAGCGCCCGTGGCAGGCGTACCAAGCTCATGGCATGATTGCCGACCGGATGCCAGGTGTGGGTGTCTGTGTGATTGCTATATGCAGACAGTAAATCGTGGTAGATCCTGCGAATCGCGTCGGCGTCTTGGTCCGGCATGGTAAGTGTAAGCTGTGAGCTGGCGGCACCGTCGCTGATATTCGTTTGTAAGACGGCTGCGTAGAAGCGGTCAGCCACGCTCTCGGCCGTGGCACCCGGCTCATCTTGTAGAATGCGGGCACAAAATACCAAATGCTCGACTTCGCGCAATAAGGCGCACAGCGCGCTGCTGAATTGCGGGTGATCGAGTAAGTGTAGTGGAATGGCAATGACCCAGTCGAGGGTATCCAAGCGCATGGGATCTGCTTGAGCGGAAAAATCGATCACAATAGCGGGTACAAAATCGTAGCCGTAATCAGCAAACGCCGTCAGAGTGGCGAGCTGGATGCTGTCGTTGGCTTGATTGATTTTATCGTTGCTGCTGGTGGCATCAATGCCACCCATAGCGCGGATCTCCGCCTGTGCTTGACGCAAAGCCTGCACCGTCTGGGCCAAGCGTGTCCCTTCGGTCATGCCGTTTTTCGAGAGCCAAGCGCTAATGGCTTGGCTCTTTTCGGATTGGGCAGGGCTGATGGCACCGACCTTGCCGGGCGTTTGTTGAATCGTATTCATCAGATTTGCGCGTGAAACCTCAGCCTTCAGAGGCTGTCGCAAAAGCCTGATGGACGTTTTTTACACCTAAAACACCGCATACCTCGTCATTCCCGCATGCTTTTGGCGGGAACCCAGCGTCGTTTTTTACACTGAAAATGCCACAA
>NZ_JASJVS010000080.1:0-14412 GCF_035019605.1 Undibacterium sp. 5I2
CTCTTTGAAAGCTGAGGAAAACGAATAATAATACGCACCTCGGTTGATGGTGTTCAATATTGACTCGGTAAAACTTTAGACGGCTGCGAGTGACGGAAGGTGTGGGAGGAGGCGATAAGGGGCGGCGTGTATTGCTGCCAGTTAAGCCCGAGCGGGCTTTTTGTATTTTTCATTTTTTTATGCGCGGCTTCTGGACGTTTCATCCACGCAAGACATTAAAATCTAAAAAAATAATTTTAAGATTTTTAACTATACCATGAAAATTTTATCATGTGTTTTTATTGACACATCGATGTTGTATCTTTTTTGCGACTCTTTTTAAAAAAACAATTACAAAAAGCCACTATTTTAAGAGCGCGCATTTTTTTTATCCTATGCTGAAAAAGCAGAAGTTGCATTTTTTAACACTATATTGACCTCAATATTGACCTCAACAGAAGGAAAATCGTATGAAAAATTTTCTCACGCGTAAGTTGTCCGGATTGACTGTTTCCCTCTGTTTACAGTTGGGGATAGCTAGTCTGTTGGCACTCGGTATGCATGCTGCGCAGGCGCAAAGCGCAGCAACTGGCAAGACGACCGAGTCGGCTGTGACTGTGGAATTGATTCAAGCAAAAGTCACAAAAACGGCCGATGGCAAGGAGCACTTCAGCTCGGCCGACAGCATCCGGCCTGGTGATGTCATCGAATATCGCGCGGTTTACACCAACCGTACCGACAAGCCGGTCAATGGCGTTATCGCAACGCTGCCGGTGCCGGAAGGTTTGGAGTACTTGCCGCATAGCGCCAAGCCCAATGTCAATGTGCAAGCCGCTGCCAAGAATGGCGAATTTGCTGCCGAACCTTTGATGCATCTGGTGGCCGGTAAATCGACCCCGCGCCCGTATGCCGACTATCGCAAAGTGAACTGGCAGTTGGGGCAATTGCCAGCGCATGGCAAAGCCACGGTCAGTCTGCGGGTTGGTGTGCAGGTGTATGTGCCGGTGGTGGCACCGAATACTCCGGCAGTACTGCCGACTAAAAAATAAATTCCTTGTCAGTTCGGTATGCCGCACTTGATGCGGCACTCAGTGAAGCGGCAAGTGCAGCGTGATGCTTGATGTTTGCAGCAGATTAGGGCAAGCGAAGACATAGTGTCGTTCATTTTTTCATTAACTTACAGAGGTCTGGATTTCATTCTAATTGCCTATCGTTTTTCACAATTGTTTTTTTTTGGAGTAACTCATATGAACACGTTAATGCCACATCGTCGCAGGCCCATCCGGGCTGCCGCGGAATGGGGATCGGCACTGATATTACTCGGTGCCGCCTCCGGTGCAATGGCCGCACCACCACCAGCGAATACCCCTATCGGTAACCAGGCGACTGCCGCTTACGTCGATGCCAGCGGTGCTTTTCAACTGGCTTCGTCGAATCTGGTACAAACCTTGGTACAGCAAGTCGGTTCGTTCAAACTTGAAATCGACAACGTTAAATCTGCGGCCAGCAGCGGTACCGTGTATGCCGCGCATACCTTGACCAATACCGGTAACGGTGGCGACAGCTTTACCCTCAATGTTACTGGTAAAGCTGGTGCTTATTCGTTTACGAAAGTGGAAGTGTATAACGACGTCGATGGTAACGGCATGCCCGATACCACCACGCCTTTGTGTACTGCCACCGCCACCGGTGTCTGTACCATCACACCGCAAACCGTAGCCGGCAATGGCGGCACATTCAAATTTGTCGTCGCGTATACCGTACCGGGTACGGCAGCCGATGGTGCGGTCAATACCGCTGTTGTGCGAGCTGAACCGGAAAATAAGAGCACGGCTTTCTACGGCACTTACGCTCCGAATTTCCGCGAAAATACCGATACCATCAGTGTCACCACTGCGGCCGCCTTCAGTGCGACCAAGGCATTGGCTGCACCGAGCGTGGCTGCACCAAGTGGCAAACCATGGCCGTTGGCCAGCATCAGTGGCCCGACCAGTTCGGGTGCCAGTTGCGCCACTGCGTTTGCCACCATCACGCCTGGCGATCAGTGTCAATACACGGTCTATACGATCAACTATACCAATACCGGTGCGTCCTCAGGTAAGTTCTACCTGAGCGATACCTTGCCGGCTGGGATGACGTATGTTACCGGTTCGGCAGTATGGAGCGGTGCCAGCGGCGTGGCTTTGCAAGAAGGGATTGGTCCTGAAGCGCAAGCACCAGGCATCAACTACGTGCAAACCGGTAATAAAGTATCGGCCTTGGTCGATGATGTCGGTCCGAACGTTTCCGGCAGTTTGAGCTTCGTGGTTTTGGTCAATAAAACCGCCACCGTTGGTATCACTTCGACCACCAATACGGCGACCTATGATCCGATCAGCTCGACTAAAACGCCGGAGTCTGCGCCACCAGGCAGTTCTTCGACCAATGCAACCGTGTTTACCGTCACCCCAACGTTTGGTGTGGTCTTGGGTAGCAGCACAGGTAGCTTGACCGCCTCGCTCGATAGCCCGGCCGGTACGCCGAATGCTACTCCAGCAGATTTGACGACGGTCCCGAGCGCAGCAGTTGGTAGCAGTGTGGCGTTTGCCAGTAAATTGTTCAACAGCGGTAATGCGGCTGACGTATTCAACTTGTCGGTAGCCAGTTCCACTTTCCCTAGTGGCACCGTCTACAACTTCTATGCATCAGATGGCCGCACACCTCTGCTCGATACCAACAGCGACGGCACGATCGACGCTGGTGTGATCGATGTCGGCGGTAGCCGCAATATCGTGGTACGCGCCACGATTCCTGGCAACGTTGCGCCAGCCAGTGGTCCATATGAGTTGATCGTGCGTGCAGTTTCTGCTGGTGACAGCAAAAAGTTCGATGCGACTAAAGACGTGTTGGCACAAGTCACCGGTATCTTGGTTGATTTGACTAACACCGCCACAGGTAGCGGCGTCGGTTCCGTTGGGAATGGCGATTTGGGTGCAGGCCCTAGTCCTTTGGCCACCACCACCATGACTACCGAAGCCGGTACCGGCACGGTGTTCCATCTGTTTGTCAAAAACAGCGACACCATCGACCAGACTTATAAGCTCGAAGGCAGTCAAACACCGAGTTTCTCGGGTGGTTTGCCAGCCGGTTGGACGGTTAAGTTTGTTACTGCAGGTGCTTCGTGTTCCGGTGCGGCGGTGACGTCGGTCGCGGTTGCTAAAGGTACGCAAACGCCGGTTGATGCTTGTGTGACACCACCAGTCGGTGCACCTGCAGCGACCACAACTGTGTACTTCAAAGTAACTTCACAAGCACCTGCTTCTACCGGTGCAACTGTCAGCGATATCATCACTGATGCAGTGAAGGTAACCAATACCGGCATCGCTTACTCCGCCACACTTTCGCCGGATCAATCCGGTCAGATTGCCCCGGCTGGGACAGTGACTTACTCGCATGTATTGAGCAATATCGGCACCTTGGCATGTGGTAGCTACAAATTGAGTGCTGAGCAAAGCCCAGCTGCTGTTGCAGCCGGTTGGATCTCGGTGATGTACCTCGATGTCAATGGTAATGGTCAAGTTGATAGTGGCGATACTTTGCTCACCGATCCGAGTGCTCCTTTGACTCTGGCTGTAGGCGCTCAGCAAAAAATCCTGGTCAAGATGTTTGCTCCGGGTGGCGTGCTGGTCGGTGATCAAAACACGGTGAGAATCGTGGCGACCTTTGACACGGCTTCTTGCGCACCAACATCAGTGACGGATACCACGACTGTTGTTACCGGTCAAATGCGTGTCAGCAAAACGCAATTGCTCGATCCGACTTGTTCTGGTGTTGCCAGTGGTACTTACAGTGCGAGTGTGATTGCGAATGCCCAACCTGGTCAGTGTGTTTTGTATCGTGTTATTGCCGTCAATGAAGGCGTTGCTCCAATTGCCAACTTGACGATTAATGACTCGGTGCCGAACTACACTACCCTGAGCCCAACTCAACCTGCGGTGCAATGTGTGGCCAAAGGAATGAGCGGCGACAGCGTGGCCTACGACGGTTCCAAGCGTACCACGGTCAGCTGCGGCAGCACGACTAATGCGGTTCCACCTGGCGCTAGTTTGCAACTCGATTTCGCAGTCGAAATCGATAAATAAGCGACCCATTATCGATTAAAAACCGATCAACAAAAAGCCCGTTATAAGCAGCCGGGGCAACCCGGCTGGTACTGAGGACCAGGATGAAAATCCTGGCCATCAGCTCGTTGCACCCTACTTTTTTCTCTGCTGACCGGAATGTGTGCGGCCAGCATAGAAAAAAGAGTCACTCGCCACCTAGCCATGGTCGTAAAAGGAAAATTTCGTGTTTGAACTTCTCGCCCCCATTCCTGTATTTGCCATCCAAGCGCGGCAGCAGTCGGCCCGCTTCTTGCAGCACGTGTTGCTGCTCTTCTTTGCACTGTGCGTGCTTGCGACGGGTGCGCATGCCACGCCGGCACCCGGAGGTGCAAGCATCAGCGCGACAGCGACGGCGACTTACATACCGGCCGGCTTTACGCAGCCGGAAACCGTCAATTCCAATACGGTACAAGCGCAAATACAGTCGGTTGAAGCGCTCAGCTTGAGCCCGAGTCAGAGCCTGACGCGGCCACCGGTGAGCGCAGTGACGATCTCGCATTTGCTCAGCAATACAGGTAACACCAGCTCCTCTTACACGCTCAGTTTGGCCAATGGCGGCGGCACTTGCCCAGCCGGTGGCGCGCTGGTGGTGAGCGGCTTGAAGGTGGTGCGTGATATTAACAATAACGGCGTCGTCGATCCCGGCGAGCCTACTCTCACGCTCAACAGCGCCGGGGTGGTTACCTTGGCTGCCGGAGCGAGCATGAATTTACTGATAAGCGGCACGACGCCGAGCCAGTCCTCGGGTGTCGCCTGCGTGACCCTCGGTGCTCTGACTGCTTTGCAAAGCGTGAGTGCCAGCAGCAGCGACCTGATCACGCTGGGGAATAATGCTGCGCTGAGTTTGACCAAATCCGCCAGTTATTCCGGCCTGCTGATTCCGGGCGTCAGCGATATCGGGTTTACTGTGACGGCCAACAGCCAAGGCAGCCAAATCGCACAGCCGAACGCCAGTGCCGGAGCCTTGGCAACAGCGATCACGGTCAATGGCATGCCGCAAAGTTTGATACTGCTCAGTGACGTCGTGCCGGTTGGTACGCAATATAACTCTGCCAGCTTGCAGACCAATGTCACCGGTGCGCTGCGCTTGTTCCGTGTTGCCGGTGATGCGCCGTTCAACTACCGTACCAGTGATGCCGGTGCGGCCGCCGTCGAAGTGGCGATCGGGCTAGCGCCTGGCGTCCCAGTGCCGAAAATCATGACTATGAATTTTTCCGTGCGCGCGATGGTGACTGGCAATATCAGCAATACCTCACAATCGTATTATTTCGATGGCAGTAATCCGGTCGTCGTCAATTCCAATACCGTGGTGATTTCCAGCGTACTCAACAGCATAGGCTTGGCCAAGGCCGCCGGCGTGCCGCGCAGTAATGTTGATGCCAATGGCAATGCCGACGGCACTGCCACCGTCAGCTTTACGCTGTTGGTGAAAAATTATGGCACGGCACCGCTCTACGATGTGCAAATCAGTGATTTGATCGAAGGCACAGGCGCGGGCCAATTCGGAACGTATACCGCGCAGACGGTGCCGGGTCCGAATCAATACACGATTGTCGCCGGATCCTTGGGCGTCAACAATCAACAAGCCAATGGCGTACAAGGCGTGGTGTTGCAACCGTTGTTGAGCTTTACCGGTCAAGGTACGCACAAAAAACTGCTGGCACCCGGCGCGGTGCTGCCGGTCGGTGCCAGCTCGACAGTACAGTTCGATGTGCGCTTCAATACCGGCGGCAGTACGGCCACTTTGTATAATCAGGCACGCGTGACGGCGGCTGCCGTGGCGGGTGGCGTGGTGGTGGCGCGCGATGACTCTACCGATGGCAGCGACCCGGATCCGGATGGTGATGGTAACCCTACCAATAATAGCGAGGTCACGCCTATCCTCACGCAATTGCCGAAATTAAGTTTGGAAAAAACCGTTGGGGCACCGCGTATCGTCAGCACCGGCGTGGTCGAACTCGACTATACCTTTACCATCAGTAACAGCGGTTCGTCGGCGGCACCGAATGTGCGTCTGCTCGATAATTTGAATTGCACCTTCGGTATGGATAAGCCTAACGGTCAGGTTCAATCTTGGGAAATCGTTGGTAAACCGGTGGCACAAAAAGGCTTGTTAAACATCGCCTCGAACTACACCGGCAGTGCCAGTTGCGATCGCGCCGGCATCAACAATGCCAATGCGGCGGCCAGTGTGCCGACCGCGGTTGGTCTGAGCTTGGTCGATGGTAACCGTGCATTAGCGGCCAATCAAACCGAAACCATCACGCTGACCGTGCGCTTGACGCAGAAGCCGCAATCGGTCGGTTTGCGCAGCATTCTTTCGAATAAAGCCTGGGCCGCTTCGTACACCAGCAATGCCGTCAATCCGACTGCGAATATGCTGGTCAATGCCGTCTCTGCCACGGCCGACAGTATTTTGCTCGCGCCTACCGGTTATGTCTACGATTCCAGCACACGCTTGCCGGTGGCCGGTGTCAAGGTTACCTTGGCACGCACGGCGACTGGCCGCTCGCTGTCACCAATGAGTGCCACCGATCTGTATGCTGGCCCAGCCTATGCATTCAATGCCGATGGCAGCGTCAGCATGACCACTGGTGCCGACGGCAGTTATCAGTTCGCTTTGCAGTCACCGAAAGATTTGTCAACTTATACGCTGAGCTTGTTACCGCCGCCGAACAGTGGTTACGTCGTGCCGTCGCAAGTGATCAGCGTCCAACCGGGTGTGTATGGCAAGTGTGGCCCCGTGGTAGCGAACACCACGATTCCACAAAACAGTGACCCGACCGATTATTACTTCGGTTTCCAAATGGGCGTATCGAGTGCGAATGGGCAGACTTGTGATGTGGTCAATAACCATATTCCGCTTGATCGTGGCAGTGCCACTGGTTTGGTATTGAAAAAAGAAGGTAATAAAGTACAGGCTGAATTAGGCGATTTCCTCGATTACGCACTGACGCTCAGTAATAAAACCGGCGTCACCTTGAACGGCGTCAGCTTTACCGATGCCTTGCCACCTGGTTTGGCATATATCAAACAGAGTGCGCGGCTTAATGGCCTGCCACCGGCTGATCCGGCCGGTGGTGCCGGACCGAGTTTGAAATTCAGCTATCCCGACCTGACTCTGGCCCCGGGCGACAATGCCGTGGTGCGCTATCGCGTCCGTGTTGGCGTCGGTGCGCCTACCAATGGCACCGTGATTAACCGTGCCAGTGCGGTATCGGGCACCTATCAATCGAATTTGGCCAGCTGGAAAACACTGATCAGCGGCGGTGTGTTTGCCGATGATGCCTACGCTTTCGGTAAGGTGTACCTCGATTGCAAGCGCGACGGTAAGCAAAAAACCACCGAACAGTCGGAAGAAATCGGCATTCCTGGGGTGCGTTTGTTCCTCGAAAATGGTACCAGCGTAATTACTGATATCGAAGGTAAATGGAGCCTGTATGGTTTGAAGCCAGTGACCCATGTACTGCGTTTGGATCAAAGCAGTTTGCCATCCGGTGCACGCCTCGAAGTGCTCGATAACCGCAATGCCCAAGCACCGGAGAGTCGTTTTCTTGATTTGAAAAAAGGCGAATTCCACAAAGCCAATTTCATCGTCACCAATTGCGATGATGCGGCAATGATGGACGAAGTCAAAGCGCGCCGCGCCGCCATCGTCGCCAATCCTGATGTCGAAATGGAAGCGCAAGTTCGCAGCCGTCTCGACCCTGAAGGCTTGCCTATTGTAGCCGGTGATTTGCGTGGTTTGCCAGCCAGCGGCCAGATCGGTGGCGCGACCGGTGCCGGCTTCGCCAGCACACCAACAACATCTACCGCGGCTATGATCAAATTGCCACAAGCACCGTCTGATGGCAGTAGCTTTGTCGGTTCCTCGGCCGGTAATCTCAGTGGCACCTTGACCTCGTCGGGTGCACCGTCGGGCAACGCGGCAAAGTCGGTGTCAGACCTTGCCTCCAGTAAGCTACTGAGCGGTGCCGCAGAACCTGGGGTGTTCCCACAATTGCCAGCAGCTCCAGCGGAAACCTTGGAAGTGTTGTTACCGAAATTAGAAAACAATAGCCTGGAATTTATCGGACTTAAAGATGGCGATACCCTGCCTTCGAGTACCACCAATGTGCGCGTCAAAGGCGATATCGGTGCGAGCTTGCGTCTGACTGTCAACGAGCAGGTGGTCGATGATCGTCGGGTCGGTAAAAAAGCATCTTTGCCATCGAAAAAAGTCACGGCCTGGGAATACATCGGTGTCAGCTTACGCGCCGGTTCGAACAGTTTGTTGTTGGAACAAGTCGATGAATTCGGCAATGTCCGCGATAGCCGTAAAATCAACTTGATCGCGCCGGATAAACTGGGCAAGTTATCTCTCGAAGCGCCGGAAACAGCGGTGGCCGATGCGCGCACCCCGATTCGTATCAAAGTGCGTTTGACCGATGCCAACGGTGTGCCAGTCACGGTGCGTGCACCACTGACATTAGAAGCCGATCGTGGTCGTTGGTTGGCCGTTGATCTCAATAGCAAAGAGCCAGGCACCCAAGTGTTTATGGAAGGTGGTACGGCGGAATTCGAAATTGTGCCGCCGGCCGAACCCGGTACCATGCGCGTGCGTGTTACCAGCGGTAATTTCGTGCAAAAATTGCGGATTGTACTGTTGGCGGAAAAGCGTCCGATGATCGGTGTCGGTATTGTTGAAGGTGTGCTTGATTTGACTAACCGCGGCAAACTCGCACTCGGTGCCATGCCGGCCGGAGCAGCCTTTGAAACTGAATTGAGCGGTATCAGCAGCAGCAAAGATAACAGCCGTGTTTCCGGTCGCAGCGCCTTCTTCTTTAAGGGGACGGTGAAGGGCGAATACTTGCTGACGGCCTCGTTTGATTCCGATAAAACCGAACAAGAACGCTTGTTCCGTGATATCCGTCCCGATGAGTTTTACCCAGTGTATGGCGATTCTTCGGTCAAGGGTTTCGATGCACAAAGTACGCAAAAGCTGTATGTGCGTATCGATAAAAACCGCTCGTATTTGTTGTATGGTGATTTCACTACCGCCAGCAGCGGCGAAGTGCGCCAGTTAAGCCAGGTCAACCGTTCTTTGACTGGTGTGAAAAATGTGTATGAAGACAGTAATGTCCGTGCCACCAGCTATCTGTCACGCACCAGCCAAACTCAGGCAGTTGAAGAGTTCCGTTCGGTCGGTACTTCCGGGCCGTATTTCTTGCGCGGTAATGGTGGTGACTTTGTACAAAACAGTGAGCAAGTCGAGATTTTGGTACGCGACCGCAATCAAGCCAATGTGATCTTGCAAAAAACTGCGCTCGTGCGTTTTGTCGACTACACGATAGAACCTTTGACGCGTCGTTTGTTGTTGACCCAAGCGGTGTCGTCGGTCGATCTTAATCTCAATCCGCAATCGATACGTGTCACTTATGAAGTCGATACCGGTGGTCCGGAATTCACCGTGGCGGGTACCGATGTGCAGGTGAAAGTCAATGAACAGTTGCAAGTTGGGGTAGTCGCGAGTGTCGATAAAAATCCGGAAAACCAACGCAAGTTAGCCGCTGCGACTGCCTTGGCACGCCTGGGTGAGCATACCTCGGTGGCGGCGGAAGTGGTTGGTACTGAATCGGATTTGAATGGTCGCGGCAATGCCGGTCGCTTGGAATTGCGCTACCAAGATGAGAAGTTAGCCATCGCTGCTTTGGCCAGCAAGACCAGCCAAAATTTCGATAACCCCGGTGCCTCGACCACGGCCGGTCGGATCGACGCCGCTGTGCGCGCCGAATTGAAACTCGACGACACCTTGAAACTGCGCGGCGAAGCCTTGTACAGTAAAGATGCGCTGGCTGATGATGCGCAAAGCGGTATCAGTGTCAGCGCGCAGAAAAAAATTGGTGAACGCACGGTTGCCGAACTGGGCGTGCGTCATGGTCAATCGAATGCCGGTGCGGTATCGAGTTTCGACTATGGTCAGATTTCGACGCATAACGGTATCTCGGGCAGCACTGACGCGGCCGGCGGCCAGAACACCACCACCACTGGCACCAGTGATGACAGCGTCAGCACCGTGCGTTTGCGCGTCAGTACACAGTTGGCCAGCGTGCCGCAAGCGCAAGTGTTCATCGAAGGCGAACAAGATATCAACCATTCTGATCGCCACGTGGTGGCCGTGGGCGGCAATTACGCCGTCACCGACAAGACCCGGGTATATGGTCGGTATGAATTGGTTTCCAGCTTGCAGGGTCCGTATAACTTGAATTCTTCCCAAGCCGGCAATGTTGGTACCGTTGGGGTGGAAAGTAATTATATGGAAGGGGGCCGCGTGTATAACGAATACCGTCTGACCGACAGTATTGATGGTCGTGGTGCCCAAGCGGCTTTCGGTGTGCGCAATACCTTCAAGCTCGATTCGCGCTGGAGTGTTACCGGTGGGCTGGAACGTGTCAGTAATCTCGGCAGTTACGGTAACAGCGGTAATACCGGTACCGGCCAGTCTGGTGCGCTGGGCAGCTCGACGGCCCTCATCAGCGGGGTCGAGTATCTCGGTGACCGTGTCAAGGCCAGCGGTATTGCCGAAGCCCGCAATGGTGATGATGCCAATACCCGTTTGTTCAGTGCCGGTTTTGCTTACAAAATCAATCCTGATTGGAGTTTATTGACGCGCAATGTTTACAGCCAAAGTCTAGGTCAGGGTAGTAATGCCGGCAATGATCTGACCCTGATGCGCAATCAAGTCGGTGTCGCCTATCGTCCGGTCGATCAAGATGTATGGAATGCCTTGGCGCGCTACGAACATAAAACCGAGCGCGTCGGTGAGGCGGCCGATGCAGCTGGTCTGGCCAGTGCCAGCAGTTTCGGCGGCAGCGGTAACATCACTTTGCCAGGCACGTATAACACCGACATTATTTCGGCCAATGTGAATGTCAACCCGTCACGCGGTAATTATCTGACCGCGCGCTATGCGGCTAAAGTGGCCGAGGCCAGCGACGGTACGCTCGACAGTACTTACTGGGCGCATTTGTTGCAGGGTCGGTACACCCGCGACTTGACTAAGGATTGGGATATCGGCGTACAGGCTGGCGTGATGTATGGCAAAGGTGGTTCTTTGCAAAAAACCGCAGGTTTGGAAATCGGTTACCAAGTGTATAAAAATCTGTGGCTCTCGGGCGGTTACAACTTTGTCGGTTTGACCGATCGCGATTTGACCGGTAATGAATACACCAGCAAAGGCGTGTACCTGCGCTTGCGCTTCAAGTTCGATGAAACTGCGCTCGGCTTTGCGCCTGTTACAGCGCCGGTGAAAGTACCAGTCAAAGCAGCGCCGGTACCGGCACCCGAACCGGTCGCAGTGCCGCAGCCGGTAGCAGAAGAAGTGGTGCCACCGGTGGCGACACCATTGCGCAGCAAAACGACGTTCCAAGCTAACGCACTGTTTGATAGCGACCAGTCTGCCCTCAAGCCGCAAGGTAAGCGTGAGCTCAATGACTTTGCTGCCCGTTTGCGTGAAGTTGATTACGACGTCGTCATCACCATGGGTCACAGCGATTCACGTGGCGATCATGATTACAACCAACGTCTGTCGGAACGCCGTGCCGATACTGTGCGTGCTTATTTGATTGAACAAGGTATCAAAGCGGAACGGATCGAAGCCAAGGGCTTTGGCGAAGATCAACCGGTAGCCAGCAATGCGACGGCGGCCGGGCGCGCTAAAAACCGCCGCGTCGAGATCGAAGTAACGGGTTATGAGAGTAAGTAACAACAGTGCATTCGCCACCCATCTGTTAGCAAGGACGGTAATCATGAAAACGATACATTGGGCGAACCTTGTCCCGATCGGTGCCTTACTGGCAGCATGGTACAGCCGCTTCTTGCTGACGCAGCGCTTAATGTTGGCGCAGATGATGTTGGCGTTGGTATTGTTGGGGACGATGGGGGGAGCGTGGGCGCAGTTTAATCCAAGCAGAATAGCGATAAATGAAACTTCACGTTTCAGCGTTGGTTATACGTCTGTTTCAGGAAATGGCGTCGATACTTTATACCGATATGGCGGACAGCTTCCTGCGGGTGTCACTGTTGCGGCGAACAGCAATCCATCGTCAGATTGTGGGATGTCATTTAACCAGTCCGGTAACCGTTGGTGGTTTTCTGGTGCAGTCAGTTTTCCCCTGGGGAAAGCCTGTCAGTTCGGGTTTAATGTAACGAGTTCGACGGCCGGTACCTATACAGCAATCGTTGGGTGTTCCGACGTTCAGACGCAGTTCGGCAGTTGTGTCGGCACATCCATTGCCACGACTTTAGAAGTGATAGCGCCATTCTCGCCACCTCCGGGGCCGCCAATCGTTGCTTTGGTCTCTGGCGTGCGTGTTGTTGGAAATGCCAGCGTGCCGGCCGATGGCCGCTCTCAGATCGTGTTAGAGGCCTTTGCCCATAACCCCAGTAGCGGACTGCCACTGGTGGGTATTGGTGTCAACTTTACCGGAGGCCCGTATACTTTTGTCGGTGGTATGAGTCGATGCGTTACCGGTAGCGATGGTCGTTGTCGCGTGTCTTTGGTCAGTAACGTGGCTGGAAGAACCTCGTCCAACATGGTTTCTGAGCAATACGTGGTGTACGGAAGCATTCCTCTTTACGGCATCACTGGTCAGACCGCGAATTTTGAATTTACCCCAGCCAGCATCACGCCGCCGCCGAACCCGAATCCGAACCCGCAGGTTGTTGGGGACTGGGGTTATTACCCCAATACGATTCCGGTCAATGAGATCAGTCAGTATCGTTCTTTTTTTCGGTTGACAAGCGGTAATACTGGTGCCATCTCGCGCTACAGCGGCACACTTCCTGCTGGCGTCAGTTTTGCGCAAAACATGGGGGTATTCTCGAGCTGTCCTGGTCTGGCATTTCATACCAGCGGCAGTTCCTGGTGGTTTGACGGCTACGCGACAATACCAGTTGGCGGCGATTGTCGCTTTCAGTTCAATGTCACCAGTAATACGCCGGGCGCTTATTCGAGTACGTACACTTGTGCCGATGTCACCTTGATAGGCGCGAACTGCGGCAGCACTGCCCTGACCAGTCCCTTGACCGTTACCGGCAACACCGCGCCGCCAGTTATTTTGCCAACAAATAATGGCTATTTCCCTGACAGAATAGCGGTGAATCAGAACAGTACCTATGTTTCCGAGTTTCAAACGGGCGGCGGAGCTGGATTGCCAAATACTTGGTCCAAATACAGCGGTACCTTGCCGGCGGGTGCGGATTTTGCCCGCAACCCGAATGCATCGTCGACCTGTCTTGGTTTGAGCTTTCAGTACTCCGGTAAAACCTGGTCGTTCACCGGATCGGCTACCGTTTATCCTGGCCAAAAATGTCATTTCCAGTTTGACGTCGTCGGTACCATACCGGGTTCTTATCAGACCCCAACCTCGTGCGCCGATCTGACCATCAGCGGCCCCTGCACGGTTGTGCCGCGGAACTCGCCATTGACTGTCACCGCCGGCAGTAAAAATGGTGGCGTGCGTGTGGTGACCAATGATCAGGCCGCCGATGGCATTGCTAAAGACGTGCTCGATGTGCATGTCTATACCAATAACGACACTAACAGCGCCTACCAATCCAAACAGATCAATTTCACTTGGGCCGGTGGCAGTACCTCGTGCTTAACCAATATCGCCGGAGGCTGTCAGGCCAATATCACCAGCACGATAGCGGGCCGGATACCGGTCACGGTAACGCTGGCCGAAGACAATTCGCCGCTGCTCACAGCCCATGCCTATGGCGGTGTCTCTTACCAGTCTGCGCCTATCGATGTCAATTTCATCGCACCGGGCAGTTTCGATCCGCTGCATTCGGGTGTCAAAGTCAAACAAGATAATGCCTTAGCCGACGGTCTGGCCTATGATGAACTCGAAGCGTTTATCGGTGACGGCGCGGGCCGTCCGGTCAGCGGCGTCGATGTCAACTTCGGGGTCACGCTCGATGTCGAATTTGCTGGCGTTGCCAGCGGTAACGATGCGATCTGCAGAACCAATGCCAGTGGTACTTGCAGCGTGCGTGCGACCAGTCTGCGCGACAGTGTACGTTTTTCGACCGTCGTAACTGCTAATGGTAGCTTGTTGTCCGGCAGTTTCAACGGCTATACGCCTAGTCCGGCTCGGTATACATTTAAGAAAAATACCTCACCCATCGGTGTGATGACCTCCGGTGTGCGCGTCGTTGGTGGCAAGATTGTTGCTGGCGATGGGATAGCAACGGTTGTCTTGGAGGGGTTTGCCAGAGATGCCGTGAGCGGGGCCGCAATTGCCAACAC
>NZ_JASJVS010000081.1:0-14018 GCF_035019605.1 Undibacterium sp. 5I2
AAGCCCCCCGTTCCAACACCTCGCCCCCCCCCCACAACCTAGCCGCTAGGATCGTAAAAGGGGGTATGTGGAGCCGCCAAAGCCATGGCCTAGGTAACAAGGATATTTTGTTAAATCGCTTGCGCATGAAAATAAGTTCACGCATAATGTTGATAACAACTAATCCGCAAAACTGGCGTGGCTTGACCATCTAGTGTGCGGGGGAACAAGCCGGCGCAAGCCGGTTTTTTCATTTCTGGGATGGAAAATGGTAGAGGTGAGCGGCGTAGCACATCTTCGGACACGCATTTATATTGATGGTTATAATCTTTATTATGGCTGTTTGAAGGGTTCGCCTTACAAATGGCTTGACCTCTTAGCGCTTTTTGAGAAGCATATATTGCCATCAGTATTGGTGGAGCGAAATGGTTTGCGTTGTCAAATGACGCTTTTGCCTCTAGCAATTAAATTCTTTACCGCTAAAATTCTCGAAAAAGCAGCAAAAGCGCCTGACTCGGTATCATCCCAGGCTCGCTACCACACTGCTCTGCGTAAGCAACACGACAGTCGCATCGAAATAATAGAAGGTTATTATTCTTTAACGGAGTCTAGGGTAAAAATTATCGATGCTGCCTCTCCTAAACGATGGCCAAAAGACTGTCATGATGCGTTGGCTTGGAAACTAGAGGAAAAGCAGTCCGATGTGAATCTTGCATTGCAAGCCTATCATGATGCGATTACACGAGAAGTTGATCAGGTTGTAATTGTTACGAACGATACGGACATAGCTCCAGCACTTAAATTAATTCGTTTACATACGGCAGTGACGATTGGATTGGTGATACCTGCAAAACCAAGTATTCGTGTTCCTAACACTGAGTTGGCAGAGCAAGCCCACTGGGTTCGTTCGCATATTCTTCCAAGTGAATTGGCTAATTCACAATTACCAAGAGTTTTTCCTGGGAAATCTCCAACCATAAAACCGGAGTCTTGGTACGCTCGTCCAGACTTATTAGAAAAAATATTACAACTGGCAATGCCAGTTGTTGGTAGCCGCGGGGGAGTGTTTAAGTGGATGGAGGCGCCTAATCCATATCTTGAAAATCATGCGCCAATTGACCTTATTGACACCGAAGAAGAGGCTGCCAAAGTAATTGCATATATCGAAAATTATTTAGCCGGAAACGGGATAAGTAAATAATTTCCACGACTGTTCCTTATAAGAATTGTAGATCAGTAGCGAAAATTGTAGATTTGGCTCACAAATGACAAAAGGCTTACATTGCTGTAAGCCTTTTGTCTTTACTACTAAATACTTGGTGGCCCGGGGCGGAATCGAACCACCGACACAAGGATTTTCAATCCTCTGCTCTACCGACTGAGCTACCAGGCCAAGAGCATGCATTATAGAGAGCAGTTCGCCGCTTGGCAAGCCCTGAGCAAAAATAAAGCATTTCGCCCTTGCCGCGGGCGGCGTTGCCGGGCTTGATCGGCTACGCGGCTGATGCGGCGCAGTGCCGTATAATGGCGAGATTGTCTCTCTAAGGGCGGGTTATGGCAGCGCAAGTGTATCAGTGTGACATCTGCATCATCGGTAACGGTGCCGTCGGTAAAGCCGCGGCCTTGGGTTTTGCGCAGGCCGGCTGGCGTGTGCTGTTGTTAGGCCGTAGCGCTGCGCCGCTGCCGCTGCCTCTGGCACCCGCCGCGGCCGACTGGGATGTGCGCGTGTTCGCGCTTAACCATGTGGCACGCGATTTACTCGGCGGCCTTAAAGTCTGGGATGCGCTCGACGCGACGCGCGTGGCACCGGTTAATGCCATGCAGATTTTTGATATGCAGGCAGCGCTGCCGGCACCGGCCGCCGCTCAGCTCGGTTTCGATGCTTACGGTGCGCATACCGAACAACTGACTTGGATCGTCGAAGACCGCAATCTCAACCAAGCGCTCGATAGTGCGCTGCGCTTTGCACAAAATTTGACGCAACTGGTGGGCGAGGCGGTCGATTGGCAGATTTCTGAGAACTTGGCGCGGCTGCGCCTGGCCGATGGCAGTACGGTCGAGGCCAAGTTATTGGTCGGGGCCGATGGCGCGCAATCGTGGGTGCGTGCCCAAGCCGACATCGGCATCGATTACCGTTCCTACGGCCAGCGCGGGGTGGTCACAAATTTCGCCTGCGAACGGCCGCATCATGGGGTGGCGCGCCAGTGGTTTGTCGAAGATCAGGGTATCATCGCTCTGCTGCCCCTGCCCGGGCAGCGCGTATCACTGGTCTGGTCGGCCCCGGATGCGCTGGCCGCCACCTTACTGGCGGAACCCTTGAGCGCCTTGGCGACGCGGCTGGAAACGTATTGTTTCGACACGCTCGGCCATCTGACCCCGCTGCTGCCGGCACACATTCAGGCGTTTCCGCTGCGCTTCATCCGTCCGCACAGTATGATTGCGCCACGTATGGCATTGATTGGTGATGCAGCCCATGCCGTGCATCCGCTGGCAGGGCATGGTATGAATCTCGGTTTTGGCGATGTCGCCAGCTTGTTGACGATTCTCGCTGACGCCGCCGCCAAGCGCGATTGTGGTGATCTGCGCGTGCTGGAGCGCTATCGCCGGGCACGTAAGGAAGAGGTCATGCTGATGCAGCTGACCACCGATGGACTGGCACGCTTGTTTGCTTCACAACTGACACCGCTGCGACTGGTACGCAAGTTTGGGTTGAACTTACTCGAAGCTTTGCCGGTCTTAAAGCGGAAATTAATTTCTCATGCAATGGGCAGCCGCTGAATCGGCCGGCTCATCACTCCAGACTCAAGGACTCTACCATGCATCTCAAACAATATATCGCCGTCTTGGCGCTGGCCCTCAGCGGCCTCGTCGCTGCCGAAACCCCACTCGAAGCGACGGTTAAAAAACTGGTCGAGCCACGCCTGGGCGAAGGTGTGAAGGTGGATTCGGTCACCAAGACGCCGTATGCCGGTCTGTATGAAGTGCGGATCGGTTCCGAGCTGCTCTATACCGATGAAAAAGCACAGTTTTTGTTTCTCGGTAATGTGGTCGATGCCAAAACGGGTACCAACTATACTAAAGCCAGAACCGATGATCTGAGCCGCATTAAATTCTCTGATCTGCCGCTCGATCTCGCTCTTAAGACTGTCAAAGGTGACGGCAAACGGGTGATCGCGGTGTTTGAAGATCCGAATTGCGGCTATTGCAAGCACTTCCGTAAAACCTTGACGGGTGTTGATAACATCACTGTTTATACGTTTATGTATAATATTTTGTCGGAAGATTCCACCGCTAAATCGAAAAACATCTGGTGTTCAGCCGATCGCAGCAAGGCGTGGGATGAATGGATGCTCAACGGTAAGGTGGCACCGGCGGCGGCGGCGAATTGCATGACACCGAATGATAAAGTGCTCGCGCTCGGGCGTAAATTACGCGTCAACGGTACGCCGGCTATCTTCTTCGTCGATGGCACACGGGTGCCGGGTGCCATGGATGGCAAGGCGCTCGAAGATAAACTCGCCAGCCTGTCCGCAGCTAAAGCCAAATAAGCACGATGTCGGCGCGCCCGCATTGGACCGGTATCTTACTGGCCGCTGGGCGTGGCCGTCGCTTCGCTGCCCACGATGGTGGCGATAAGTTGTTACAAGCCTTGGCCGATGGTCGCAGCGTGGCGCAAACCAGCGCGGCCAACTTACAGGCCGTGATGCCGCATACGCTGACGGTACTGCGCGCCGATCACTTCCTCTTACAACAACAGTTCAGTGCACTTGGCTATCCCAGTGTGCTGTGTGAGCAGGCTGATCTCGGCATGTCGGCGTCGCTGATTTGCGCACTACAGCACAGCGCTGACAGTGCCGGTTGGATTATCGCGCTGGCCGATATGCCGTGGGTGCAGCCCGACAGTATCGCTGCCGTGCTCGCTGCGCTGCGCGCCGGAGCCGATATCGCACGGCCGGTTTGCGCTGGTCGATATGGTAATCCGGTGGGTTTTTCGCGCACACATCTGGAACGCTTGTTGGCATTGCAGGGCGATAGCGGCGCGCGCGATTTGTTTCGCTCGTTTCCGGTGCATGAGGTGGAAGTGGATGATACGGGCATCTTGCACGATATCGATGTGCCGGCCGATTTGCTCGCTACACCACTGCGCTGAGCCGATTTTCTAAGCCCGACAGACTGCTAGTGATGATCACATATATCTAACTCGGCGTTTTCCTCTTAAAATAGCGTTTTCTTTCATTTGGCGAAAAAGTGCTGGCACCAACTGGTGTGGCGTGACTATATGAATAAGCTCAATCAAAAACTCGTAGTCCGACTCGGTTTCATGGGTCTTATCCCCTTTGTTTTTCTGACCACCGCGTGCTGGTTCGTGCATCCTGACTGGCTCGGTTTTTTCATCAAGGCCCAACTCGGCTACGGTATCGTGATCCTGTCGTTTCTCGGTGGCGTCCATCTCGGCGTGACTATCATGGCCGATGGTAAAGACGATCAAGAAACCAGAAAAGCCCTGATCTGGGGGGTGATTCCCACGATGCTGGCTTGGTGTTCGCTCAGTAATATGTTGTTTGGCTTCGCCGTTCAGGTGGTCGGCTTCATTGCCGCCTACCGCAATGACAAAAAACTTTACCAAAGCTATGGTGTGCCGGAGTGGTTCATCGACCTGCGGCTGCAATTAACACGCGTGGTCGTGGTGGCCCAAATTTTCACCTTCATTGCCGCGAATGTACGCACATAATGCGCTATATTGCTCAATACCTTGCTTAATATATTAATCAAAAATTAATCGGAAAGATCGTTAACCATGACGACGACCAGCATGAAACCAAACGCCGCCGCTACCGCTGCCGCGTTGCATTACACGATAGTACCGAAAGATTTAGCCGGCCATATTTTCGAAGTGACGCTGCAAATCGCCGCGCCAGCCGCCGATGGTCAGGTAGTGAGCTTACCGGCTTGGATACCGGGCAGCTATTTGGTGCGCGATTTCGCTCGTCATATAGTGCAGATCAGAGCCAGCAGCGGCGGCAAGAAGCTGGCGCTGAAAAAACTTGATAAACACAGCTGGCAGGCGGCACCATGCCGTGCTGAATTGACCCTGACGTATCAAGTCTATGCGTGGGATTTGTCGGTGCGTGCCGCACATCTCGATGCCAGCCATGCTTTCTTCAACGGTAGCAGTGTATTTTTGCGCGCCCATGGTCAGGAAGATCAGGCCCATGTGCTCGAGATACTGCGCCCAGCGAATGTCGCCGGAAAAAGCTGGCGCGTCGCAACCAGTTTGCCGGAACTGAAAGCCAAGCGTTACGGTTTCGGCAGCTACGTGGCTGCTGATTATGATGAACTCATCGATCATCCGGTCGAATGTGGTGACTTCCTGTTGGCCACATTTGAAGCGCATGGTGTGCCGCACGATTTTGTTATCAACGGCAAAGTGCCCAATCTCGATATCGATCGCATAGTCGCCGATCTCAAGCCGATTTGTGAAGCGCAGATCGCCTTGTTCGAACCGCGCACGAAAACCGCACCGATGCAGCGCTATGTCTTCATGACCATGGTGGTCGGTGATGGTTATGGTGGTCTCGAACATCGTGCCTCGACCGCGCTGATCTGTAATCGTAATGATTTACCGCTTACGCACCAGTCTGAAATGAGCGATGGCTATCGCAGCTTCCTCGGTCTGTGCAGCCACGAATATTTCCATACCTGGAATGTCAAACGCATCAAACCGGCGGTGTTTGTCGATTACGATTTGCGGCTAGAAAATTACACCAGTTTGCTGTGGGTGTTCGAGGGCTTTACCAGTTATTACGACGATCTGATGCTGGTACGTAGCGGCGTCATCGACGAAGCGGCATATTTCAAATTGCTGGCCAAGACCATCAATACGGTCACACGTGGCAGTGGCCGTTTCAAGCAAACAGTGGCGGAGTCGAGTTTCGATGCCTGGACCAAGTACTACCGGCAGGATGAAAATTCGCCCAATGCCATCGTCAGTTATTACACCAAGGGTTCCTTGGTGGCCTTGGCACTCGATCTCTTGTTGCGTACTGAAAGCGCCGGCAAAAAATCGCTCGATGACGTGATGCGCGCGCTGTGGCAGAAGTATGGGCGTGATTTTTATACCCGCAGCACTGCCCGTCAAGGCTTGGGGGAGCACGAAATCGCTGCGCTGATCCAGGGCGCGACCGGCGTCGATGTCGCTCGCTTTTTGGCAAAGTATGTGTACGGCACCGCGGATGTGCCATTGGCGCAGTTGTATGCCGGTTTTGGCATGGCGCTCGATGGTGCGCAGGCCAGCAAAGCCAGCCTCGGTGTCAAAGCTAGCCGCGATGCTGGTGATTGCAAGCTCGCGTATGTGTATGAAGGACGTGCCGCCCATTTGGCCGGTTTGTCGGCGCAAGATGTGCTGATTGCCATTAATGGCTTGCGCGTGACGGCGGCCGATGTCGCCGATGGTTTGCATAGTGCGGTCGGACGTTACCGTATCGGTGAAACGGTTGAGTTGCATGCCTTCCGGCGCGATGAGTTACTGGTTGTGCGCGCTAAGTTACAGGCCGACGATATGCCCGCTCTCAGTTTTACCGTGTTGGAACAAGCCGCCTTGCTGCGCCCGAGCTGGAAGAAAACGACGCGACGCTGAAGCGTTGGCAGTCATGGATAAAAAAAAAGCCCTTGGCGCAGCGTGCGGCAAGGGCTTTTTTGCATTGACGCGCGTTCAGAAGAACAAGCGCGCCAGTTCGACACCAGGATCGGGCGCGCGCATGAAGCTCTCGCCGACCAGAAAACCGTGCACATTGGCGTCACGCATGCGCGTCACATCATCGGGAGTGACGATGCCCGACTCGGTGATGACGAGTTTGTCAGCGGGAATTTTTTTCAGCAATTGCAAGCTGGTGTCGAGGCTGACCTCAAAGCTGCGCAAATTCCGGTTATTAATACCGAGCAGGGCCGTCTTCAGTTTCAGCGCGGCCGTCAATTCTTGCTCATCGTGTACTTCGACCAAGACCGCCATGCCGAGTTCATGGGCGCAGGCTTCGAGTTCCGCCATCAAACCATGATCGAGCGCGGCGACGATCAGCAGAATACAATCGGCCCCCCATTGGCGCGCCTGATAGACCTGGTAGGGGTCGATCATGAAATCCTTGCGCAGCGCCGGGATGCTACAGGCGGCGCGCGCTTGCTGCAAATACTCGGGGGCACCTTGGAAGAAATTGATATCGGTGAGAACCGACAAACAGGCGGCACCATGTTGCGCATAGCTGGCGGCGATCTCGGTCGGCTGAAAATCGGCGCGGATCACGCCTTTTGAGGGTGAGGCTTTTTTGATTTCGGCGATCACGGCCGGCTGGCCGGCTGCAATTTTGCTGCGCAGAGCGGCTTCGAATGCGCGCAACTCGGCGCGGGCGGCGTGGTCCGATTCTACTTCGCCACGCAAGCTGAGGAAGGATTGGTATTTTTTCGCGGCGGCGACTTCATCGTGTTTTACCGCCAAGATTTTCTTGAGTATGTCAGACATCGTATTATTTTCCGAGTTGCTGGGTGACCAGGATGAATTGTTCCAGTTTCGCCTTCGCAGCCCCGGAAGCGATTGCTTGCTGAGCGCGCAGCACGCCGTCGGCAATCGACTCGGCTATACCGGCACCATACAGCGCCGCACCGGCATTGAGGCTGACGATATCGGTGGCAGCGCCGGGCACATTGTTCATCACGTCGAGAATTTTGGCGCGCGATTCGGCCGCATCAGCCACCCGCAGATTGCGACTGGAAACCATGGGCAGGCCGAAATCTTCGGGATGAATATCGTATTCACGAATCTCGCCGTTGACCAGTTCACCCACCATGGTCGGCGCGCCGAGCGACACTTCATCCATATTATCGCGGCCCCAGACTACCAGCGCATGCTGGGCACCCAGGCGTTGTAACACGCGGATTTGGATACCCACCAGATCGGCATGAAATACCCCCATCAAAATATTCGGTGCGCCGGCCGGGTTGGTCAGTGGTCCGAGGATATTGAAAATGGTACGCACACCGAGTTCGCGTCGCACCGGTGCCGCATGCTTCATGGCCGCATGATGGTTAGGTGCGTACATGAAGCCGATACCGGTTTGGGCTATCGATTGTGCAATTTGCTCGGGCGTGAGGTTGATGTGAACACCCAGCGCTTCGAGCACATCGGCACTGCCGGAAGACGAGGACACGCTGCGGCCACCATGCTTGGCCACGCGCGCGCCGGCGGCGGCGGTAACGAACATCGAGGCGGTCGAAATATTGAAGGTATTCGCCCCATCGCCACCGGTGCCGACGATGTCGATCATATTGGCGGTATTAGCGATCGGTACCTTGGTCGAAAACTCACGCATCACTTGGGCGGCCGCGGTGATTTCACCGATGCTTTCTTTTTTTACGCGCAAACCCATGGTCAGGGCCGTGATCATCACGGGTGATAATTCACCGCCCATTAATTTACGAAACAGATACAGCATTTCATCGTGAAAAATTTCGCGATGTTCGATCAGACGCGTCAGCGCTTCTTGTTGAGAGATAGTCATGCTGCGGTTCCAGTCAAAAAGTTTTTCAGCAAGGCGTGGCCATGCTCGGACAAGATCGATTCAGGATGGAACTGTACGCCTTGCAAGTCGAATTGCTTATGACGCACGCCCATGATTTCGCCATCATCCGTCCAAGCGGTCACTTCCAGGCAGTCCGGCAGGCTGGCGCGCTCGATGGCCAGCGAATGGTAGCGCGTGATGGTGTAAGGGCTAGGCAAATTTTTGAAGACGCCGACGCCGGTGTGGGCAATTACTGAGGTTTTCCCATGCATGACTTGCTTGGCACGAATTACCTTACCGCCGAAGGCTGCACCGATCGCTTGATGACCGAGGCACACACCGAGAATCGGCAAGCGACCGGCGAATTGTTCGATCACCGCCATCGAAATACCGGCCTCATGCGGTGTGCAAGGTCCTGGCGAAATGCAGATGCGATCAGGCTGCATGGCTTCGATCTCGGCAATGCTGATTTCATCATTGCGGAAGATGCGCACGTCTTCGCCCAGTTCGGCGAAATACTGCACCAGGTTGTAAGTGAATGAATCGTAGTTATCTATCATCAGCAGCATTTAAATTTCTCCATCCAGTCCGTCTTGCACTTGTTCCGCCGCCCGCAATACCGCGCGCGCCTTGTTTTCCGTTTCTTGCCATTCCATTTCCGGCACCGAGTCGGCGACAATGCCAGCCGCCGCTTGCACATACAGCATGCCATCTTTGAGCACGCCGGTACGAATAGCGATGGCCAAATCCATTTCGCCACCGAACGACAGATAGCCGCAGGCACCGCCATAAATGCCGCGCTTGATCGGTTCCAGTTCATCAATCAACTCCATGGCGCGTACTTTCGGCGCACCAGAGAGTGTGCCGGCCGGGAAGGTGGCTTTGAGCACATCGAGATTCGATAGTTGCGGCTGTAAATTGGCTTCGACATTGGAGACGATGTGTTGGACATGCGAATATTTTTCTATCGCCATCTGGTCGGTCACTTTGACGCTGCCAGTGGTGGCGATACGGCCGATGTCATTGCGCGCCAGGTCGATCAGCATCACGTGTTCGGCGATTTCTTTCGGGTCGGCCAGCAGTTCGCGCGCTAATTCGGCATCGCGTTCCGGCGTGGCACCACGCGGACGGGTACCGGCCAGCGGGCGGATAGTGACTTTTTTACTGCCATCATTGAGGGTTTCGTTGCGCACTAAAATTTCCGGCGATGCGCCGATGATCTGCATGTCGCCGAAATTATAGAAATACATATATGGCGATGGATTGAGCGAGCGCAGCGCACGATACAGCGACAAAGGCGAATCGACATACGGTTTTTTGATACGTTGGCCGATTTGCACCTGCATCAGATCACCAGCCATGATGTATTCCTTGGCCTTAAGTACAGCCGCCAGATAATCTTCCTTGGCAAAATCACGGATCTCGGCGGTGCGTACCGAAGCCGACGTCACCGGCGCATCGACACTGCGACGTAACATCGCGCGCAAATCTTTGAGGCGCTGGCGCGCTTTCGACCAAGCTTCCGGCAGGCTGGTATCGGCATACACGATCAGGTATAGCTTGCCCGATACATTGTCGATCACGGCCAGCTCTTCGGTCAGCAGCAATTGAATTTCCGGTAAGCCCAGATCATCTTTCGGGGCGCTGGCTGCCAGTCTTTTTTCTACATGGCGTACCGTGTCATAGCCGAAATAACCGGCCAGGCCACCGCAGAAACGCGGTAAGCCCGGACGCAATGCCACCTTGAAGCGGCTCTGGAATTCGGCAATGAAATCAAGCGGATTACCTTCGTAGCTTTCGCTGACTACGCCATCGCGTACCACTTCGACGCGCCGACCGAAGCTGCGCACCAAGGTGTGGGCATGCAGACCGATGAAGGAATAGCGGCCGAAACGCTCGCCCCCCATCACCGATTCCAGTAAAAACGTATTTTTGCCAGCATGCTGGCTTTGTGCCAGTTTCAGGTACAGGGTCAGCGGTGTTTCCAGATCAGCGAAGGCTTCCGCAATCATGGGAATACGGTTATAGCCTTGCGCACAGAGTGAAGTAAATTCGAGTTCAGTCATGAGTTTTTCCTTGTACGGCAAGTCTGCCGCACGATAAATGAGCACCTGGTAAGGCTGGGCAAATAGTCATTTTCAGTTCAGCCGTCAGGCATGGCACGGGCCAGTGGCACACGCTTGTCAAATACAGTTCTGAGCAAGCGCACAACAACAGCGGGTCGGGGATAGCGACGGATGTAACAGATTGGTATATTGGTATAACAAACGAGAGTAAGTGCGCAGGGTATGCGCGGTCACTCGCGGCATTCTGGGTCAGGAGAATTGCCAGCGTCGCCAAAGCCAGGCCTCAAAGGCGCCTGGTGTCATTAAGGGACATTTGTTATCGAGATGCATTCGTGAGTGGAATGAGGTGAAATAATTAATGAATTTTTATCGCCAGCAGTCTTGCTGCTTGCAACAAGGTTTCGACTATACCATCACTTTGAATATTTTGTATAGCCAGACCGTGGTTGTAACCATACGGTACCGTCCAGACCGGGCAACCGGCCGCACGCGCCGCCTCGGCGTCGTTGCTCGAGTCGCCGATAGCCAGCACGTGTGCCGGTAACAGAGCAAATTGTGTGCAAACTGCCAGCAAAGGCATGGGGTCTGGTTTTTTGCGAGTAAACGAGTCGCCGCCATAGATTAGCTCAAAATACTCTGCCAAACCTTGTTGTTCCATCAAAGGTTTGGCAAACGCCAGGGGCTTGTTGGTGACGCAAGCCAGACGCAGGCCTTGCCCCCGCATGGCTTGCAGACCGGCGACCACATCGGGGTAAAGTGTCGCGGCGCTACCGTTAACTTGCAGGTAATGGCGCTGATACGCGGCCAGCGCGGCGTCGAAGTGCTGTGCGCTTTCGGTCGCAGAGAAATCGAGCGCCAGTACTTGTTGTATCAAATGTTCCGATCCCTTGCCGATCATGACTTTGATGGTTTCCAAAGCCAAGGGAGCGAGCGTGAATTCGGCACGCATCAGGTTGATGGCCAGCAGAAAATCGGCTGCGGTATCGAGCATGGTACCGTCGAGGTCAATGATGACCGCTTGTATCTGCTGCTTCAAACTGTTGGTGCGCGCCGTTGGCATCTCAGACTCCGGCCAATTCGCTGCGCATGGCGGCGATTACGGCATGGTAGTCCGCTTGGCCGAAAATAGCGGAGCCGGCTACGAAAGTATCGGCACCGGCGGCGGCGATGGCAGCAATATTGTCGACTTTCACCCCGCCATCGACTTGCAACAAGATGCTGCGGCCGGAATCATCGATGAGACGGCGTACTGCAGCGATTTTTTTCAAGGTATGCGGGATAAATGATTGACCGCCGAAGCCGGGATTGACGCTCATGAGCAGAATCAGGTCGAGTTTGTCCATCACATGCTCGAGTACATGCAAAGGCGTAGCCGGGTTGAGTACCAGCCCGGCTTGGCAACCGTGGTCGCGAATCAGTTGCAGGGTGCGGTCGATATGTTCCGAGCCTTCCGGGTGGAAGCTGATCAGGTTGGCCCCGGCTTTGGCAAAATCCGGGATCAGACGGTCGACCGGTTTGACCATCAGATGCACATCAATCGGTACCTGCACATGCGGGCGGATGGCCGCACAGACCAGCGGGCCGATGGTCAGATTCGGCACATAATGGTTATCCATGACGTCGAAGTGAATCATGTCGGCACCGGCGGCGACGACTTGGCGAACTTCTTCGCCGAGACGGGCGAAATCGGCGGAAAGTATGCTTGGGGCAATGCGGTAAGTAGTCATGATTGAGGCCTGGCAAAAAAAGATACGCTATTTTACTCCGCTTGCCGCAGCCAAGCCGCGCAGTCTTGCGCAAGCTCTGGCACAATAGGAGATTACTTGATGAAGTCAGTGAAAGAGGTTTTCCCTATGGCCGCCTATGAAATGCGTGTCACCGTCGTGACAAAGTATTTACCCGAACAATCAGAGCCTGATCGCGGCAGTTATGTATTTGCATACACAATCACGATCAAAAATACCGGAACGGTTGCAGCCCAAGTGATTTCGCGTCACTGGCTCATTACCGATGCCAAAAACCATGCGGAAGAAGTGAAGGGGCTGGGAGTCGTCGGCCATCAGCCATTTTTACCGCCCGGGCAAAGCTTTGAATACACCAGTGGCAGTTCGCTCGCGACCCCGCAAGGCTCGATGAAGGGGGTGTATTTTTGCGTGGCCGAAGATGCACATCGGTTTGAAGTCGAGATTCCCGAGTTCGTGCTTTCGATTCCGCGCACTTTGCACTGAGCTTGGGCTATTCCCGATTTGCCGGGTCGTGCAGTTGTTCTTGTTCTTCCTTGTGCGCCGACTGATCAGGTTTGCGCCCGCAATACATCGTCCACCAGACGATGAAGATCAATACGCTCAGTGCGCCGCAGGCTTCTAATGCTAATAGCCACATATTTCTTGTCCTTTGCCGTACAGATGTCAGTACGACGGTTAATTCGATTTTTCCTTACTATTATCCATACTATATAGGAGTCCCCATGGAATTCGCATGCATCTTGGTAGAAACCAAAGACAAAGTCGGCCTGATTACCTTGAATCGCCCGAAGGCATTGAATGCTCTCAATGATGAATTGATGAATGAGCTCGGCGTGGCACTCAAACATTTCGATGCCGATGAAGGCGTGCAATGTATCGTCATCACCGGTAGTGAAAAAGCCTTTGCCGCCGGTGCTGATATCGCCGCCATGGCGAACTACAGCTATATGGACACTTACAAGGAAGACTACATTACGCGTAATTGGGAAACGATCCGTCAGATACGTAAGCCCGTGATTGCAGCAGTGGCCGGTTATGCCCTGGGCGGCGGCTGTGAGTTGGCAATGATGTGTGATTTCATCATCGCGGCCGAGAATGCCAAGTTCGGTCAGCCGGAAATCAAACTCGGTACCATGCCTGGTGCCGGTGGTACTCAACGCTTGCCGCGCGCGATTTCAAAATCGAAAGCCATGGACCTGTGCCTGACGGCGCGCATGATGGATGCGGCCGAAGCCGAGCGTGCCGGTTTGGTATCGCGCATCGTGCCGGTGGAGAAACTATTGGAAGAAGCGCTGTCTGCCGCTAATACGATCGCGTCGATGTCTTTGCCGATGGTGATGATGATTAAAGACAGCGTCAATCGCGCCTATGAAACCAGTTTGTCCGAAGGTGTGCATTTCGAGCGTCGCCTGTTCCAAGCCAGCTTCGCCACTGAAGATCAGAAGGAAGGAATGCAGGCTTTCATGGAGAAACGTCCGGCCGTGTTTAAAAATAAGTAAATAATTTAGCTGAAAGACTTGCGTATGAGTAAGCGACTTGCTATAGTCCGACTCCCGCTGACGAGTGCAGCGAGATAGCAACAAGGCAAGCGTCTTACCCCGACAATGTTTGAATAAAACGGCGTCAAGTAAAACAGGGTATTGACAGCAGCCGGTAAGTACTGCATAATCTCGTTTCTC
>NZ_JASJVS010000082.1:0-13785 GCF_035019605.1 Undibacterium sp. 5I2
TCAATCAGTACGAGAAGCCCTTGCGCTGCATTACGGTAGCCAGAGCCGACAAACCTACGCCATTAGTACTGGCAACCAATGATTTGAACAGCGATGCGCTGACCATTGCCCGGCGCTATAAAGAACGCTGGGATATCGAACTGTTCTTCAAATGGATCAAGCAACACCTGAAGATCAAGCAATTTTTTGGACGCACCGAAAACGCGGTGCGTATCCAGATATTGACAGCACTTATCAGTTATTTACTCGTGGCGCTCTACAAACAGACACATGGCTTAAAACAAAGCCTTTGGGAGTGTCTATGCGTGATTCGCGCCACTCTATTTCAACGACAAGACTTGGAAATCTCTCAATACCGAAAGCGACGAAGAGAAGTAGAAGAAATGGCGCGTTTGCAATTGGGATTATTCTAATGAAATGTCAATTAATTTATTCCGGACAGCAGTGCGCCTACGCAGGAATGACGAGGCGAGAGCACGGGGGAATAACATGTCGACTGAAAACCCTTTTGCGACGGCCTCTGAAGGCCGGGGTTTCAAACCCTAGTCAGATTTTTGATGAAGTAGAGTAAGGGAGTGTCGCCGCTGCCGCTGACACGCCCGAGCAGGCGCGATTATAAAAACCGGTCGAGGATTTTGCGGCTGTGTTTATCCATCGCGGTAAAATCGCGAATCAGAAAACCGATGCCGTGATTATCGGTAATCAACAGCGCAGCGCTACCGATGCGGCGAATATCTTCGTCGCCTTTGAGGATAAATTCGGTCTCACCACGATCAGTACTGACGCGCCAAGTACATGGCACGGAAAAACTGCTGACGCTACTGATGTGCTCGATTTCCGGCATGAATTCGCGACCATCCAACTCTTCCAATACCAAGGCACGCGCCGCTTCGGTCAAATCAGACAAGGCCTCGATCCAAGCCACCTCGCGCCCATCGCTGAGCACGAGTGAAATATGTTCCAACGGCGACTGGATAGGAAAAGCGCGCACCGGGCTCACAGCCTCAAACACTTCACCGGCTTCATTCCGTAACACCAGTCGATCATACGGATCGCGGTGCAAGCTTAATATTGTCGTTGTCATGCTCACTCCTCCACCAGCTCAGCATTGCGTGCCTGTGCTTGATACAAATTATAGTAAGCGCCTTGGCGCGCCATCAGTTCATCGTGATGACCAACCTCGACGACTTCACCACGATCCAGCACCACCAGGCGATCGGCCTTGTGCAGTGTCGACAAACGATGGGCAATCGCGATCGTGGTACGCCCCTGCACCAAGTTGTCGAGCGCTTTTTGGATTTCTTTTTCCGTTTCCGAATCGACCGAAGAGGTCGCCTCGTCCATGATCAGTATGCGCGGATCAATCAGCAAGGCACGCGCGATCGACACCCGCTGCCGCTCACCGCCCGACAAACCTTGGCCGCGCTCACCCACCATGGAGTCATAGCCTTGCGGCAGCCGCAGAATAAATTCATGCGCATGTGCCGCGCGTGCGGCGGCGATGATCTCGCTGCGACTGGCGCTGGGCCGACCGTAGGCAATATTTTCCGCAATCGTACCGAAAAACAGGAATGGCTCTTGCAATACCAAACCGATGTTACGACGATAATCTTCCACCGCAAACGAACGAATATCGACGCCATCCAGCAGAATCGCCCCTTCCGAGACATCGTAAAAGCGGCAAATCAAATTAACCAGGGTACTCTTGCCAGAACCGCTGTGACCGACCAAACCGATCATTTCCCCCGGTTTGATCTGCAGATTAATGCCGCGATTAACCAGGCGGTTACCATAACGGAAGCCAACTTCGCGTAATTCTATGGCACCCTGCACTTGCTTGACCTGCACCGGCTGCTGCGGATCAGGCACGCTTGAAACATGATCAAGAATATCAAAAATACGTTTAGCAGCCGAAGCCGACTTTTGTGTCACCGAAACGATGCGGCTCATGGAATCGATACGACCATAAAAATTGCCGATAAAAGCCACCGCCGCCACCAGCGCGCCGACCGTGATTTCATTGCGTGCGACTTGCCATATACCGAAAGCCCACACCACCAAAATCCCGATATCGGTGAGGAAGGAAACCGTAGGTGAAAACAGCGACCAAATTTTATTGAGCTTGTCGTTGACGATCAAATTGTGGCGATTCGCTTCGCGAAAACGCGCCGCTTCACGTTTTTCCTGCGCGAAAGCTTTCACCACGCGGATCCCGGGGATGGTATCAGACAAAACATTGGTGACTTCACCCCACACCCGGTCGATCTTTTCAAAACCGGTGCGCAGCTTGTCACGCACCAAATGAATCATCCAGGCGATGAAAGGCAAGGGCAAAATGGTCACCAGGGCGAGCTTGGTATTAATTTGCAACAAAGCTACTGCGGTCATGATGAACATCAATACATCGGTGGCAAAATCGAGCAAATGCAGCGATAAATAGACACAAATACGGTCGCTCTCGCTGCCTATGCGCGACATCAAATCGCCGGTACGCTTGCCGCCAAAGTATTCCAACGATAATTTAAGCAAATGTTGGTAAGTAGCGGTACGTAAGTCGGCACCGATACGCTCCGATACCAAGGCCAGAATATAGGTTTTACCCCAACTCAACAGCCAAGCCAGCACGGCCGAACCGAGCAAACCGCCGATATACCAAGTCACCAGTTGTGGATCAACCGTCTGGCCATTTTGATAAGGAATCAATACTTCATCAGTCAAAGGCTTGGTCAGGTAGCGCGGAATCATGTGCGCGGCCGTCCCCAACAACATCAGAGTAAAGCCGATTGCCAACTGCAGCCGGTAAGGATGAGCGAAACGCCACAGTCGCAACAGCGTCCAAGTCGAAGGCGGCGTATGCAGCACCTTGGCACAGATCGGACACTCCTCTTGCTCAGGTTCGAGTACGGCTTTGCAACTAGGACAAATATTTTGCTCTGCCGCCGCCACCGGCAAGCCGCTGACCTGGCTTTGTAATTGCAGGCGGAATTGATCGAGCAAACGGACCGCCAGCAAATTTTGCCCCAGAGTGAAGCGCCAACTGGCCAGCAAACCATGCTCATCACACAAACGCAAGTGACCGACACCGGCATGGTCATGATGCGTAAGTTGCAAACCGTCACGATATTCCCAGCGCTGCCAACTCGCTTCGCCGGCGGCACAAGACAATAAGCCGCGGTCGGTCACCACGACAAAGCCCTTGCGGAAACGCAATTGCGTGTCCAAGTCAACCTCAAAGGCATTGAGCACGTTTTCATCTTGCAGTAATTGAGGCTGTAAGGCAGTTTGCCAGTGCAGCGGCAAACTCACTACAGTTGGTGCAAGATGGATGGGGGTGGTCGTCATCGTCAGAAAAGCTCCGCTGTTACACTTGCCCCTTAGCAATTCGGGGCAGAATTTTTGAAAAAAAAGAAAATAGTCGCCAACCGTGAGCATTTACTAGATTTCCGTTATAGGCCGAAGCCGTATCCCGGAAGCAGCAATTTACGGTATTCTATCGAAAGAAAATAATCAGATGAAGCTGATCAAGAGGGTTTCAGCGATTGCGCTAGAGCGCAAGTATAGCAGCAAGCGCTGTGTTCCCGCCTGCTTTGACAGGCGGATCGTGCTGCAAGCAGATAAAGACCATGCTGATCTGCCTATTTTCCACTTAAATTAGCAATAAAATGCGTGTCGGCAATTCTGATAAACGAATAAAAATTCTAAAAATAAGCAGGCCAGGCTTGAATAAGCTGACCAAGAAGAAATTACTTACATGACGACAAAGAAGAAAGACATCCGCATTCTCCGTGTAACTCATTTGCGCGGACCGAATATCTGGACTTACCGGCCGGTCATCGAAGCTTGGCTCGATATCGGCGCACTCGAAGAGACGCCGTCAGATCAACTGCCCGGTCTGTACCAGCGCCTGACCGGCTACCTGCCAGGTCTGATCGAGCATCGTTGCGGTGTCGGCGAGCGCGGCGGCTTTCTCGAGCGCCTGCGCGAAGGCACTTGGGCCGGACATATACTCGAACATGTGGTGCTGGAATTGCAGAACCTGGCAGGAATGCGCACTGGTTTCGGGCAAACCCGTTCCACCGCCACCGTCGGCGTTTACAAAATGGCCTTTCGCACGCGCGAAGAGCAAGTTGGCCGCGCTGCGCTCGAAGCCGGGCGCGCCTTATTGATGGCGGCCATCAATGATCAAGCCTTCGATCTCGCGAGCCAAGTTGAAGCCTTGCGCGAATTAGTCGATGCGCGTTGCCTCGGCCCGAGCACGGCCAATATCGTCGACGCCGCCACCGATCGCAAAATTCCCTCGCTGCGTCTGACCGATGGCAACTTGGTCCAACTCGGCCACGGTGCCGCACAAAGACGCATCTGGACTGCCGAAACCGACCGCACCAGTGCGATCGCCGAGGGCATCGCGTCTGACAAAGATTTAACAAAAACCCTACTCAAAGCCTGCGGCATTCCGGTGCCGGAAGGCTGTATCGTGCGCAGTGCAGCCGAGGCCTGGGAAGAAGCACAGGATATCGGCCTGCCGGTGGTCATCAAACCGTATGATGGCAACCATGGCCGCGGCGTATCGCTCAATCTGATGAGTGAGGCCGATGTGATTGCCGCTTACGAATTAGCCGCGCGCAAAGGTGACAGCAAGAGTGTCATCGTCGAACGCTTCATCACTGGCGACGAACACCGCATCCTGGTGGTAGGAAATAAAATCGTCGCGGTCGGCCGCGGCGAATCGCTGTGGGTCAGCGGCGACGGCAGCAGCAATGTTACCCAATTGGTCGATGCGCAGATCAACACCGATCCGCGCCGCGGCAGCACCGAAGATTTTCCACTGAATGCGATCAATCCGGCCGTCGCGGCCGAGGTGGTACTGGAATTGAAACGGCAAGGCATGACGGCCGACTCGGTACCGTTGGCGGCGCAAAAAGTACTGATACAGCTCAATGGCAATGTCGCCCATGATGTCACCGACGACATTCATCCCGACATCGCGGCGGCCGCCACGCTGGCCGCGCGCATCATCGGTCTCGATATTGCCGGAGTCGATCTGGTAGTCGAAGATATCTCGAAACCGCTGACACAGCAACGTGGAGCGATCATCGAAGTCAATGCCAGCCCGGGCTTGCTGGCGCATATCAAACCGGCCAACGGCCCCGGCCGCGAAGTCGGCAAAGCCATCGTTGACCATTTATTCGCGCCGCAAGAGAATGCCCGCATCGCCATCGTTGGGGTCGCCGGTACGCGTGGCACCAGCCTGATTGCACGCATAGTCGGTGCCTTGTTACATGTCGACGGCAAACAAACCGGGGTAGCCTGCCAGCAGGGGCTGTATCTGAATAAACGCCAAGTCACCGCCGGCCCGTGTGCCGACTGGGAAGCCGGTCAGCGCCTGCTGATCAATCGCTCGGTCCAAGCGGCGGTATTTGAAACCAATGCCCGCGCCATCCTCAGCGATGGTCTGGCGTATGACAAATGCAGCGTTGGCGTTGTCACCGACATGGCAGGCTTTGAAGAATTAGCGGAATTCCACATCCACGATGCCGAGCAGATGTTGAAAATTATGCGTACTCAGGTTGATGTGGTGTTACCGGAAGGTTTCGCGGTTCTCAACGGTGCCGATGCGGCCGTCGTCGAACTCGCCCCACTGTGCGACGGCGGCGTGATATTTTATGCGCTCGACGGCGAACTGCCGACGCTGCGCGCGCATCGCGCGGCCGGTGGCCGGGTACTGTTTACGCGTGATTCGCAGATCGTCTTGGCCGAAGGTGAGCAAGAAACCGCTCTGTTGCCACTGGCTGTACTCAAACCGTCCAAAGTCGCGCAAGCTGAAAGCCTGTTAGCTGCCATCGCTGCCGCCTGGGCCTTGAACATCAGTCCGGAACTGATTGCCGCTGGCCTGAGGACCTTTGATTCAAGCTACACCGCGTCTTTTTAAAACTTACCGCGCAGCCTGGTGTTGCCCGCCAGTACCGCCAATTTGATTTACATTGTCACAGGCGGCGCCACAAACATGTCGGCGCCACCTGATTCAAGCCCCTTTCAACAGGATGAAGTTTTATGGAAGTATCTCGTATCCGTGCCCTGCGTGGTCCCAACCTCTGGAGCCATCATACCGCCGTCGAGGCGATCGTTACCTGCAGCACAAACGAAGCGGCCATCACCGATCTGCCCGGCTTTGAAGACCGCTTGCGCGCCCTGTTTCCGGAATTGAGTATCTTGCAGCCGACTGGTCATCACGATGCCATTCCGATTGCCCATGTCTTCGAACTGACCGCGCTGGGCTTGCAAGCTCAGGCCGGCTGCCCGGTGACGTTCAGCCGTACCACGCAAACACTGGAACCGGGAATTTTCCAAGTCGTAGTCGAGTACTCGGAAGAAGCGGTCGGCCGCCTGGCAGTGGAATTAGCGGAACAACTGATCGCTGCCGCCCTCAACAACCATGCCTTCGACCTCGCTGCGGCGCTCGAACAATTGCGTGAACTCGATGAAGATGTCCGTCTCGGCCCCTCAACCGGCGCGATCGTTGACGCTGCCTTGGCACGCAACATCCCCTACCGTCGTCTGACAGACGGCAGCTTGGTGGTATTCGGCTGGGGCAGTCGGCAGCGAAAAATTCAAGCGGCTGAAATGGATGGAACCAGTGCGATTGCCGAAGCCATTGCACAGGATAAAGAGCTGACCAAAAAATTACTGCACGCCGCCGGTGTGCCGGTGCCGCTCGGCCGTATCGTCAACAGCGCGGCCGATGCCTGGGCTGCGGCGCTGGAAATCGGCGTACCGGTGGTGGTCAAACCGAAAGATGGCAACCAGGGTAAGGGCGTGACGGTGAATGTCACCACGCGTGAACAACTGGAAGCCGGTTACCATGCTGCCTGTGAATTTCGCGACGACGTCTTGGTCGAGCGCTTCTTACCCGGCAATGATTTCCGCCTGCTCGTGATCGGTAACAAACTCATCGCTGCCGCTCGACGCGACCCGCCACAAGTAGTCGGCAATGGCAAGCAATCAGTGCGCCAACTGGTCGAACAAGTGAATAAAGATCCGCGCCGCGGCAGCGGTCACTCAACTTCGATGACCAAGATACGTTTCGATGACATCGCGCTGGCGAGTCTGGAAAAACAAGGCTTTCACGCCGAATCGGTACCGCCGAAAGGGCAGCGCGTGATCTTACGAAATAACGCTAATCTGTCCACCGGCGGCGGCGCCACCGATGTCACCGATGATGTCCATCCGGAAGTCGCCGCGCGCGCCATCGCCGCGGCCCAAATGATAGGACTGGACATCTGCGGCGTCGATCTGGTGTGCGACAGCGTGCTCAAACCGATAGAATTGCAAAACGGCGGCATCGTTGAAGTCAATGCTGCGCCCGGCTTGCGCATGCATTTATCACCCTCGTTCGGTAAAGGCCGCGCAGTGGGCGAAGCGATTGTCAATGCCATGTTTGAAGAAAGCGAAGACGGCCGCATTCCCATCGTCGCCGTCACCGGTACTAATGGCAAAACCACCACAGTACGCTTGATCGCCCATTTGCTCAGCGCCAGCGGCTTACGCACCGGTATGACCAATACCGACGGCGTCTACGTCGCCGGTCATCAAATCGACAGCGGTGACTGCAGCGGCCCGCGCAGCGCCCGCAATGTGCTCTCGCATCCGGACGTCGATGCCGCCGTATTCGAAACGGCACGCGGCGGTGTTCTACGTGAGGGCTTGGCGTATGATCGCTGCCAAGTCGCCGTCGTCACCAATATCGGTTCCGGCGACCACCTCGGCCTCAATTACATCACCACAGTCGAAGACTTGGCTGTCTTAAAACGCGTGATCGTGCAAAACGTCGCCGATAATGGCTATGCCGTCTTGAATGCCGCCGACCCTATCGTTGTCAGCATGGCGGCCAATTGTCCATCGCCGGTGATCTTCTTTGCTGCCGACCCGTATCACCCGGTTATGACCACCCATCGCGCCCAGGGCAAGCGCACGGTCTACATCGATCGCAGCGAACTCGTCGCGGTCGAAGGAAAAACCCGTCACAGCATTGCTTTGGCCGAGATTCCGATTACCCGCCACGGCAGCATCGGCTTCCAAGTCGAAAATGTGATGGCCTCGGTAGCGGCAGCCTGGGCCGTCGGCATCAGTTGGGACGCCATCCGCGCCGGCTTGAAATCCTTCGCCAACGAAGCCGATAATGCACCCGGACGTTTCAATGTCTTCAACTACCGCGGTGCCACCGTCATCGCCGACTATGGACATAATCCGGACGCCATACTGGCCCTGGTCAAAGCAGTCGAAACCATGCCAGCCAAGCGCCGTTCCGTCGTCATCAGCGGTGCCGGCGACCGGCGCGATCAAGATATTCGCCAACAAACAGAAATTCTCGGCGAAGCCTTTGACGATGTGGTGCTGTATCAAGACCAGTGTCAACGCGGTCGCGCCGATGGTGAAGTGGTGGCCTTGCTGCGTGAAGGCTTGAAAACTGCCAGTAAAACCACGCGCATCGATGAAATTACCGGCGAATTCATCGCCATTGATCTGGCGCTGGAACGGCTGGGCGAAGGCGATCTGTGTTTGATCCTGATCGATCAAGTGGAAGCCGCGCTAGAGCATATTGCCGCACGCGTTGCTGCCGGTTAAATTATTTAATTTACAAAAAAATGCCGGAATAACAAGCCGGCATTTTTCTTTTCCACAGCAAATACGAATTCAACATCATTAACATTGGGAAACGGTCGTTTTCGTATAGAATTAACGGGAAAGATTTGTCCTGCAGCAAAAGCACACGGGGAAACAATGGCTGAAACAGAATCACTGTACAAGAATAAAGTCATGTTGCTTACGCAAAGCTTCTTTATTAAAGATAATAAAGATGAGCTATTGCTCAGCGCGCACAAATATGATTTTGACATCTTGTTCTTCGATCAAATGCGTGACTTCGTCGAGACCGTACAAAACTCGCAAGGCAATGATTTGTTCGTCATCGATCTCGATGTGCTTTACAACATGCAAATCGATATGCAGCAACAGCGGCGCCAAACCATGTTCCTCAGCGATTTGTTGCAAAGACTGCCAGCACGTCACAATTACGTCTACCTGCAAACAGTACGCCAAGGCGAACGCTTTTTGCTGCAACAAAAATTAGTCGACAGCAATTGCCTCGCCTATGCAGAAAAACCGATCACCAACGACATGTTGATCGACAAATTATTCAATTTATTCGGCTTACATCAACGCGGCGAAACCAACACCATTGTCTATCTCGGTGAGCAAGCGCCGCTCGACCTGGCTCTGTTGGCCGCTGAGCGCGTTGAAGTGATCACCTCACAAGATGCGCGCTCACTGCATCTGTTGGTGAAAGAAACCCAGCCAGATATCGTGCTCATTGATGAGGCCAAGTATCTTAATACCGAAGCCTTGGTACGAGTTTTGAAAAAAAACATAGAATTCGATCTGGCCCGCGAAATCATTTTAATGCAGAAAACTGCCTCCGCCGAGCTGGCAAGACAAGCACTCAACAGCGGTTTCGATGAAATTTTTACGGCGCTCGAAGATGACATCATCACGCGTCAATTGCTCAACCGTATCAACAAAATCCGCGCCAGTAAAGACTTGATCAGTCGCGACCGTGCCACCGGCTTGCTCAACAAAGTAGGCTTGCAAACCAAGGCCCTGGAACAAATTCGCCAAGCCAGTCGCAGCGATACGCCGCTCACCTACGGCATCATCGACATCGATAAATTCAAAACCATCAACGATACCTGGGGTCACTACTTCGGTGACATCGTCATCAAACGCCTGTCCTTGGTCTTATCGGCACTGCTGGGCCAACACGATTTGCTCAGTCGTTTCGGCGGCGAAGAATTTGTCATCTTGTTCGCCAATTGCACCCTGGCCGAAGGGCAGAAGAAACTCGACCTGATGCGCGAAGCATTCGGCAAAGTAGTTTTTGAAGTCACCCCCGGCGAACATCGCCAATTCAGTTTCAGCGGTGGCGTCGCCGCCTTCCCTGCTTGCAAGACTGAAAATGAAATGTTCTTGCAAGCCGATGCCATGCTGTATCAGGCCAAACAAGGTGGACGCAACCGGATTTGCAGCCAAGCCGACTAAGCGCCGGCTGGTATCCTCGCTTAAGCAGGGGCAATCACCGCGCTGACATCATGGCCGCCAGCGCCGAATAACTGCCGCTTGAGCTGCGCCAAACCATCGCGCACTTGGGCGGCTTTTTCAAACTCCAGATTTTTCGCATGCTCTTGCATGAGTTTTTCCAAACGCTTGATTTCACGGCTGATCTGCTTCTCGCTCATCAACTCATACTTCGCCTGTTCCTGCGCCGCTGCCAATTCTTCGCGCGCTTCCTGCGGTTTATAGACGCCGTCGATAATATCCTTGATCTGCTTGCGAATACCGGTAGGCGTAATATTATTTTCCAGATTGAAGGCCAGTTGTTTATTACGCCGCCGTTCGGTTTCTCCCATGGCGCGGCGCATGGAATCGGTCACTTTGTCGGCATACAGAATTGCCTTCCCATGCAAATTCCGCGCGGCCCGCCCTATGGTCTGTATCAAGCTGCGTTCAGAGCGCAAGAAACCTTCTTTGTCGGCATCGAGAATCGCCACCAGCGAAACCTCTGGAATATCCAAACCTTCGCGCAGCAAATTGATACCAACCAGCACATCAAAGGTACCGAGGCGCAGATCGCGAATAATCTCCACCCGCTCCACCGTATCAATATCACTGTGTAAATAGCGTACCTTGATGCCGTTTTCGCCTAAAAACTCAGTCAATTGTTCCGACATACGCTTGGTCAGCGTGGTCACCAAGACGCGCTCATTTTTCGCTACCCGATCGACGATCTCATTGATCAAATCATCGACCTGGGTCAGCGCCGGCCGCACTTCAATCTCGGGGTCAACCAAACCGGTCGGCCGCACCACTTGCTCGACCACTTGATCGGCATGTTGATGCTCATACTCGCCTGGTGTGGCCGAGACAAAAATCGTTTGACGCAATTTACTCTCGAATTCAGCAAATTTGAGCGGACGATTATCGAGTGCCGAGGGCAAGCGAAAGCCGTAATCCACCAAATTGGTTTTGCGCGCGCGGTCGCCGTTGTACATGCCGTTGAGTTGCCCGGTCAAGACATGCGATTCATCGAGAAACATCAAGGCATCGGCCGGCAGATAATCAACCAAGGTCGGCGGCGGCTCGCCGGCTTTGGCACCGCTCAAATGACGCGAATAATTTTCGATGCCCTTGGTAAAACCGATCTCAGCCATCATTTCGAGATCGAAGCGGGTGCGTTGCTCAATCCGTTGCTCTTCGATGAGCTTATTCTCGCGGCGGAAAAATTCCAAACGCTCGCGCAATTCGACCTTAATCGTTTCTATCGCCCGCAACACCGTCTCGCGCGGGGTAACGTAATGTGAGCCGGGATACACCGTGAAACGCGGAATTTTTTGCTTGATCCGACCGGTCAGCGGATCGAATAATTGCAAATTCTCGATTTCATCATCGAACATCTCTACCCGCACCGCCAACTCGGCATGTTCGGCTGGGAAGATATCAATCGTGTCACCACGCACGCGGAAGGTGCCACGCCCGAAGTCGATTTCATTACGCGAATATTGCATCTGTATCAGGCGCGCGATCAAGTCACGCTGACTGACCTTGTCCTTGGCGCGCAAGGTCAGAATCATCTTATGGTATTCGTTAGGATTACCGATACCGTAAATCGCCGAGACGGTGGCGACGATGATCACATCGCGCCGCTCCATGAGCGACTTGGTGCACGACAAGCGCATCTGTTCGATATGCTCATTGATCGCCGAATCCTTCTCGATGAACAAATCACGCTGCGGTACATAGGCTTCAGGCTGATAGTAATCGTAGTAACTGACGAAGTACTCGACGGCATTACGCGGGAAAAATTCGCGGAACTCACTGTACAACTGCGCCGCCAAAGTCTTGTTCGGCGCAAAGATGATGGCCGGGCGACCGGTACGCGCAATCACATTGGCCATCGTATACGTCTTGCCGGAACCGGTCACGCCAAGCAAGGTTTGGAACGACAAACCGTCATCCAAGCCTTCAACGAGTTTAGTAATCGCCGCCGGTTGATCACCGGCCGGCTGGAACAATTGATAGAGCTGAAACGGCGAATCGGGATAAGAAACGAATTTCGCTTCATCAAGTCCTTCGGATAATGCAACTGAATTCACTGGTGCAACCGCCATGATGCTATGACCTTTGTTAAAATAGAGGTTCTTACTTACTCTGAAAAATTCGAACGCGCCAAGTTTGTGCCAAAGTTTTCCGCCAACCGCGCGAAAACCCTCGTATCAGGCCCGGTTTACCCTGCCGGAGATCGTCAAGTAAGTCATGTAATACGCATTGAGTAACATTTCAAGCTTCTTTTGTCGGTGACGACAAACAATTTTCCATATTATCACGATGACCGCTGCTACCCACTCTCCCCTGTTTTCCGCCATAGAAATGGCACCCCGCGACCCGATCTTGGGCATCACTGAAGGCTACAATGCTGATCAGAATCCAGCCAAGGTCAACCTCGGTGTCGGTGTCTATTACGATGACAATGGCAAAGTACCTTTGCTCGAATGCGTAAAACAAGCCGAAGCCCTGATGATTGCCAAATTCAGCCCGCGCACGTATTTGCCTATCGAAGGTTTGGCGGCTTACGATAAGGCCGTGCAAGAATTGGTCTTCGGCGCAGACAGCGCGGTCATCACAGAAAAACGCGCGATTACCGCGCAAGCGATAGGCGGCACCGGTGCCTTGAAACTCGGCGCCGACTTCCTGCAACGTTTCTCCCCGCAATCGCAAGTCTGGATCAGCGATCCGAGCTGGGAAAACCATCGTGCCCTGTTCGAATCGGCCGGCTTCACCGTCAATACCTACCCCTACTACGATGCGGCCACGCGCGGCGTCAATTTTGACGGCATGCTGGCAGCCTTACGCGCCATGCCAGCCGGTGCCATCGTCTTGCTGCACGCCTGCTGCCACAATCCTACCGGGGCCGATCTGACGGCCGCACAATGGACCGAAGTCATCGCCGTCGTCGTCGAACGCGGCCTGATTCCCTTCCTCGACATGGCTTACCAAGGTTTTGGTGATGGCATCGACGCCGATGGCGAAGTGGTACGCCGCTTTGCCGCAGCCGGCGGAGCACTGTTTGTTTCGAACTCGTTCTCCAAATCTTTCTCACTGTATGGCGAACGCGTCGGTGCCCTGAGCATCGTCGCTGCCGATGCCGCCCAAGCCAGCCGCGTCATGTCACAATTGAAGCGCGTGATTCGCACCAATTACTCGAATCCACCACTGCACGGCGGTCAAGTTGTCGCCACCGTGTTGGCAACGCCGGAATTGCGCCAATTGTGGGAACAAGAACTGGCGGCGATGCGCGTACGCATACGCGGCATGCGCGAAACCTTCGTCGCCGAACTCAAAAAACATGCGCCTGCCCATGACTTTGATTTCGTCATGCGTCAACGCGGCATGTTTTCCTACTCCGGCTTGAGCAAACAACAGGTTGAAAGCCTGCGCGCCGAGAACTCCATCTATGCCGTCGATACCGGCCGCATCTGCGTGGCGGCCCTGAACAATAAAAATATCGACTACGTGATCGCTGCGATCGCCAAAGTTTTGTAAGTCCCACGCGCCGCACCATTGACAAGTGATGGTTCGGCGCATATAATCTTTGTCTCTGTTCCCTGATAGCTCAGTTGGTAGAGCGACGGACTGTTAATCCGCAGGTCCCTGGTTCGAGTCCAGGTCGGGGAGCCA
>NZ_JASJVS010000083.1:0-13770 GCF_035019605.1 Undibacterium sp. 5I2
GGTTAGCTGGTACGCTGAACGGCGCTTGCGCGCCACTGGGTTCCCGCCTACGCGGGAATGACGAGACGTGGGGTGTGCGTGAATGACGGGTGTCGACGATGACATTGCCGTTCTCGTCATGACGTCATTCCCGCGCAGGCGGGAACCCAGTGGCACGACAGTGCCTTCACAGCTTAGGCGCGGCAACATCGCCGGGCTTGGTTAGCTGGTACGCTGAACGGCGCTTGCGCGCCACTGGGTTCCCGCCTACGCGGGAATGACGAGACGTGGGGTGTGCGTGAATGACGGGTGTCGACGATGACATTGCCGTTCTCGTCATGACCTCATTCCCGCGCAGGCGGGAAACCAGTGGCACGACAGTGCCTTCACAGCTTAGGCGTTGCAACATCGCCGGGCTTGTTGATCTGGGCCGCTGAACGGCGCTTACGCGCCGCTGGATTCCCGCCTACGCGGGAATGACGAGACGTGGGGTGTGCGTGAATGACGAGACGTGGGGTGTGCGTGAATGACGAGACGTGAGGTGTACGGGAATGACGAGACCTGAGCTGTACGGGAATGACATGATGAAGGGCTTCTCGCACGCAGCACAACAAACCGTGCTGTTTTTTTCTTTTTACTGATCACCTGCGCATGAGTGCTGTCACAAAAAATATTTTGTATCTGGTATTGGTTCAAGCAATTATTTATCTCGCGCCGCTGACCACCTTGCCTTACCTGACGCGCACGCTCGATATCGCTGCCTTTGCCGCGCTCGGTTTTGCGCAGGCGCTGATACAGTATTTTATTCTGGTAACCGATTACGGCTTCGGCATCACGGCCACTCGCCTGATCGCTATTAGCGATGGAAAAAAATCTTCAGTCTCGGCCATCGTTGCCAATACCATCGCCGTTAAACTCTTGCTGGCACTGTGCTCGGCCTTGCTGTGCCTGGCGCTGGTGGGGACATTTGCACCGATACGTGAAAATGCCGCGCTGTTGGCGATGTGCTTCATCGGCGTAATCGGCAATGCCTTGTTTCCCACTTGGTTGTTTCAAGGTTTAGAAAAAATGCGCGTGCTCGCGCTCATCACCAGTACTTCGCGGCTGTTGCCCTTACCCTTGGTGTTTGTTTTTGTGAACAGCCATGATGATGTGTTGTTGGCGGCTTTGCTGCAGAATATATCGGGCCTGCTGGCGGCGCTGTTTTCTTTCGCGTACCTGCTGCAAACCCGTATGCTGGTATCGGCGTCTATCAGTCGGCATAGCATCGTCAGTATGCTCAAAGAAGGTTGGCCAGTGTTTTTATCGAATATCTCGACCAGCTTTTACACCACCCTGAATTTAATTTTATTAAAATTTTTCGGTTTGCCCGAGCAAGTCGCATTTTTTGCGGCCACCGATAGAATCCGCGTGGCTGCACAAGGTTTCATTCAACCGGTGGCGGCCGCCTTGTTTCCGCGCGTTGCTGCGCTAAGCCAGCAGCCGGGCAGTGCGGCCGAATGCAGCATACTGCTGCGGCGCGGTGCTTGGTTCATGATGGGCATACAACTGTGCGGCGGTGCGGTGATGTTTTTTGGGGCCGATTACATTGCCTTGCATTATCTGGGTGAGGCCTTCGCGCCGGCCTCTTGGTATTTGAAGGCCTTGGCGTTTCTGCCCTCTATCATTGCGGTAGCGGCGATGTTATCGCAATGGCGCTTTTTGGCTTTGGGACAAAGCCGCAGCATGAGTAAGATTTATCTGTGCGCCGGGCCGCTGCATGCGCTGTATGGTGGCTGGCTGACTTATCATTATCAATCGGGTGGCTTGATCGCCAGTTTGTATTTCACTGAAATGATGATCACCTTGACCATGGTGTTGCTGTTGAAGCAGAAGAAAATTTCTTTGTGGTAAGTGACAAGTGCGTGAGTGATTTTGTTACTGTCTGAGCGGTAATGGCCGAAATTTAGTCATGATAAAGAGTTTCAGGTTGATCTCGGTGTTATGTCGTTTTAAAAATTGTTGACATATTTTTGTAACTACCTATAGTTACGATATGATGAAGCGCGAAAAACTCATCGCTAAAGAGGCTGTCGCAAAAGCCTGATGGACGTTTTTTACACCTGAAACACCGCATACCTCGTCATTCCCGCATGCTTTTGGCGGGAACCCAGCGTCGTTTTTTACACTGAAAATGCCACAATTTCTGGCATTTTCAGTTAACCACGAACGCCGCTGGGTTCCTGCCAAAAGCGCGCAGGAATGATGTGGCCACCAGTTAGGGTAATGATACCGACTCAATACCCTTTTGCGACAGCCTCTAAAGCCTTGAATAATCCAAGCGGATTGTCGTTTCAAGACTTTCAACAGCTATTGCGCGGCGCAAGCTGGACATTCGACCACCAGCGCGGCAGTCATCAAATCTGGTATTCACCGACCGGGCATCGCTTATCCATTCAGGAGGGCCGTGATGGCAAGGCCAAGGGCTATCAAGTCGAACAATTCATTACACAGTTTGAGAGGGAAGGCGAAAATGGCCACGACTGACCGATTTGATGGTTTTACCGTCACGATGTATCAGGATGACGAAGGTGATTATCTGGCGCATTTTGTCGAATTGCCGAGCGTATCTGCTTTCGCTCTCACGCCGGAGGCGGCACTGAATGAATTGGCCGAAGCATGGGCCGGTGTGCGCGAGAGCTACGAGAACCGCGACGAAATCGTTCCGGTCGCGCCAGCCCGCCGCGAGTATAGCGGCAACTTTAATGTGCGGATCGACAAACGCGTTCACCGCGCGCTCGCCATGGAAGCTGCGCAGGCCGGTGTGTCATTGAATTCGCTTGTTGCACAACGTCTCGCTAAGCCCGCATAAACCGTGCCGTAGAACGCGATTGTCTCCACGCTGACTTACGCATACTCATCATCGTGGACTTTGCTCAGCGCCTGAAGCCGGGCGCGGCGCGGAGCGTTTGATCAAAAACGGTCCGCGCCGAGCATGGTCAAGCTTGCGTGGCGACGACGTTACCGGTCTTGCTGGCACCTTGCAGGTTCGAACTCAGATTTTGCAAAAAGCTGCTCAAACTGGCCGTGCTGCCCGATTGGCCTTCGGCTGTCAGTAAATTTGAAAAACTGCTTTTGAGTGCGGCGATCGCGCTGCTGTCGGAGCTGTCGGTGCTGCTGCTGCCGGTACTCGTGCTGCTGGTACTGGTGGCGCTGCTGCTTGAGGCACTCAATTGTTGTATCAAGCTTTGCAAACCGCTTTCAAGCTTGCTGACATCACCACCACCGCCATGATGATGGTGGCCGCTGCTGGCGCTGACGGCACTGGTGCTGGTGCTACTGTCGCTGCTGGTGCTGCTGCTGCCGGTTTGGTTGCCCGATTGCGCCTGCAAGGCGGCAAACAGGCTTTGCGCAAAGGCGGCCAAGGCTTGTTGCGGATCGGTGGCGCTGGTGCTGTCAGTGCTACTGGTGTCGCTGACTGCCGTGCTGCTCGCTGTTGTGCCGGTGGTGCTAGCGCTGGTGCCTGAGCTGGCGCTGCTAGCGCTGCTGCTGGCCAACTGCGACAAGGCTTGCATCAGCGCCGCGGCAAACTGGCCACCGGCGCGTTTCACGCCGCCGCTGCCGCCATCACCATCGCCATCACCGCCGCCGAAGCTGGTGCTGCTCACGCCCGAAGTGGCAGAGGTGGCTTGGGTTTGAAAGATGGACAGGTTATTGTTGCTGAGTGAAGAAATGGACATGAGTTTTTTCCTTTCGTAGTGGTTTTCATAGCTGCGTCGCCTGGTCTGTACGAGGCAGGCTATAGGTATAACGTGCTTAACGGAAATTCAAAGCCAAGAATAGCGGGTGTTGAACCTGAGAAATGTATGTATCTGTAACGATGCGCGAAAAAGCGCGATACTTCGATACATTTCTACGAAGTTTGCTACAAAAGCGTAAATTTGCTGCATGGTGGTGCGGTTTTGGGCAGGAATTTTCAGGCTGTATCAGACAAGTGACGTCAACCGAGGGCCAGCGCTGACATAGGGGCAGATGCATCGCACGGGCAGCGGCGCGGACTTTGCATAAAAGCCGATTGCCAAATAAAATGTGCTCAACTATGCTTGTCTTCGGTGCTCAACACATCTCACAGCGGCACGATCCGCGCCCGACAGTCGTGGTTTTTACTTCCGCCAAGAGGCCATCATGCCTGTCCCCACCCCCAGCGCGCACACCAATGCGTCCGCACCATCTCACTCCTTATACCGGCTTTACGCTTTACAAACCCGTTTGGAAACGCTGCGCGGTGTGGCGCAGGCTGATTTGCAGGCGTTTGGTTTTGATCAATTGCTCGATGACTATGCGGCGATTTGCAGCGGCTTCGATGCGCTGCACGGTATCAACCGCGCCATACAAGAAAGCGGCGCGGCCTTGGCGGCGCTGCTGGCGTTGTTGGAGCAGCTTGAGCCGCAGCGGCTTGCGCCGGGTGGGATTTGTGCGCTCATTGCCTTGCTGTTTGAACGGCATACGCGCAGTGCTGCGGAGTTGTCCGGCTTGTTGTGAGTGGCGCTGAGTGGTGAAAAACTTTGGGATGAAAGCTGCGCTTCCTCATGGCGTGCTTGTTCTCGTGGTATGGCGCAATTAAGGGTGGGTCATCTGATATGGCACAACCCAGGCATCAAATTGTTCGGAACTGATCAGCCCCAAAGCAAGCCCTGCGGCACGCAGCGTGCTGCCGTCTTGCAGTGCTTTTTTTGCGATCTTGGCTGCCGCATCGTAGCCTATGTGCCGGTTCAATGCCGTGACTAGCATGAGATTTTTATCCAAATTTGCTTCGATAACTGGCAAGTTTGGCATGATGCCGACGGCACAGTGCTCATTGAAAGCAGCGCAACTATCGGAAATTAATTGAATGCTCTCCAATACATTGTGCAATATCACCGGTTTAAATACGTTCAATTGGAAATTGCCTTGACTGCCAGCGAAGGCGACTGTCGCATCATTCCCAAATACTTGTGCGCACACCATGGTTAATGCCTCGCATTGGGTAGGATTAATTTTGCCTGGCATGATAGACGAGCCCGGTTCGTTCTCCGGGATCAGGATTTCTCCAATGCCGCAACGCGGACCACTTGCCAGCCAACGGACGTCGTTCGCAATTTTCATCAAAGCACCGGCCAGTGTGCGCAAAGTGGAGGAAGTATTGACCATCGCATCGTGTGCGGATAAGGCGAAAAATTTATTCTGCGCGGAGCGGAATGGGTAGGACGTTAATTTGGCAATGTGGTCGGCACAGAGTTCTCCAAAGCGTGGATGCGCGTTGAGTCCGGTTCCTACCGCAGTGCCGCCAATGGCAAGCTGATACAGCCCATCTAGCGATGCGGTGATCAATTCGCTGGCATAGTCAATTTGTGCCACCCAGCTGGAAATTTCTTGGCCAAGTGTGATGGGGGTTGCATCTTGCAGATGGGTACGGCCAGTTTTTACGATTTTGTCAAATTTAACAGCTTTGTCAGCGAAGGTATGACGCAAATTCAGCAAGCTAGGCAGGAGTGTCGTCAATAGCTCTTGCACCACGGTGATGTGCATCGCGGTGGGAAAGGTATCATTTGAAGATTGTCCTCGGTTCACATGGTCGTTCGGATGAATGGGGGTCTTGGAGCCCATCGCGCCACCGAGCATTTCTATTGCGCGGTTGGATATGACTTCGTTGGCGTTCATATTCGATTGCGTACCTGAGCCGGTCTGAAACACCACCAGTGGGAAATGCTGATCAAGCTTTCCGTCAATCACTTCTTGTGCGGCATCGATGATAGCCAGGGCTATTGCCGCATCTAATTCGCCCAGTTCTAAATTGGCTAGCGCGGCAGATTTTTTCAATATTCCCAGTGCTTTGATCACTGCAGGCGGCCACTGGAAACGATCGGTTCCGATGGGAAAATTGTGGATAGAGCGTTGAGTTTGAGCGCCCCAGTATTTATCTGAGGCTACTTCAATCGTGCCCATGGAATCAGATTCGAGACGCGTTGCAGTCATTGTTTTGCTTGCTAATAGCTAAGTTAGTGCTTACCAGTGTACTCCTAAGCGGCGGATGACTGAGATAAAGTATGACAACTTAATGGGTGCTCAGCCATTCTTCGAGGGCTCTGTTGATGCGGGTTTGCCAGCCTGCGCCGCCGGCGCGGAAGGCCGCCAGTACCGTACGATCAATGCGCAGCGTGATTTGCTCTTTGGTGCCGCTGCCGAACGGGCGGCCACGGGGGCGTGTTAACTTCAGTTCGGCCAATTGTTGGTCCGTCCATGGCAGATTGTCTGGGTCTGATAAGGCGGCAGCCGTAGCGAGGGCATCTTCGTCAGCCGTAAGCAAGCTGGGAAGGCGGCCTGATTTAGATTTGATTTGCATAATAGTGAATCTCTCTGTTCGATATCGATTATCCACATCGATTAAGGCCTCGCTCCACTCGAGTTGCGCGGCAGCGCCCAAAGGAATGCCATGTTTTGCTTTGTTGCTGGCATCTTTTAGGGGATCAAAGCTGATTTTCATAGTTAATTGTAGCTACGAATATTGATCAATTCAAGAATTTTCACGACAATCTGGCTTTGTTCTGAAGCATGCGCACCATTGGCCTGGTGAGAAACGAACAAGCCGCATTGCTGCGGCTTGTTGTCAGGTTGGTCAGGTGTCGCGTTTATTCGGCGGCAAACAATTTATCGTAAGCGGCCAGCAAGCTTTGGTGCATGGCGCTGCCTTGCATGTCGCTGCCGAGTTCGACCAGGCCGAAGAAGCGTTCGCTGCCGTCGAGCAGGGCTTCGGCTTGGCGGAAGGTGGTTTCGCCGTACAGCAGAATGAGCGCGCGCAGGTAGTCTTCTTTGTCTTCCAGCTTGAGGATGCTTTCTATGCAGCGGTAGACGACGCGGCGGTCTTTGGAAAGGTCGTTGAAATGGTGTATCCAGTCGCAGCCTTCGAGGATGGCGCTGTGGTCGCCGACTGCCAAGGCCAGCAGGGTTTTGAGTTCACCGATGCGCAGTTGTTTCCATGGCGTGCCGACTGGTATGGCCAGACCGAGAATTTCCCACAACGGCCGTTCGTCGTTGAGGTTCATGGTTTGCAGGTCGGCCAGCAGCTCGCTGCATTCGTCTTTGCTTAAGTCATGCAAACGCACCAAGGCCGGGCGGATTTGATTGCCGACGCTGTTGTTTTCCCATTCCAGATCTTCCACCGGATAAATTTCCGACATGCCTGGTACTAAGATGCGGCAGCTGTAGGCGCCTTGTTCTTCGAAGTCGGCTACGTAGATGTCGCGTTCTTCGGCGTGGATGGCATCGACCAGCCAGGCATAGTCTTCGGCGGTGCTGTTGCTGAAGTTCCAATCGACGAAGTCAAAGTCCGGGGTGTCGCCTAAAAAATCCCAGCTGATGACGCCGCTGGAGTCGACGAAGTGGATTTCGAGATTGGCAACGGCATTGATTTCATCCATGTCGAAGCCGGCTTCAGGAAAGCCTTCGAGGGTGTCGAGGGCGCGGCCTTGCAGCAGTTCGGTGAGGGCGCGTTCAAGTGCGATTTCAAAACGCGGATGGGCACCGAAGCTGGCGAAGATGCCTTGGTCTTTCGGGTGCAGCAGGGTGACGTTCATGACCGGATATTGGCCGCCTAGCGAAGCGTCGCGCACGACGATGCCAAAACCGGCTTGGCGCAGACCGGCGATACCGGCAGCGATGCGGGGAAAGCGCGCGATGACTTGGTCCGGTACTTCAGGCAGGCACATGCCTTCGCTGATGATGCGGTATTTGATGTGGCGTTCAAAAATTTCTGACAGCGCTTGGCTGCGCGCTTCCATCATGGTGTTACCGGCGGCCATGCCATTGCTGACATACAGGTTGCCGATGATGTTGACCGGGATGTAGGCCAGTGCACCGTCGGACAAACGCAGGTAGGGCAGGGTGCAGATGCCGCGCTCGACATTGCCGGAATTCAGGTCAACCAGTACGGCGGCATCGATTTCACCATCGGGGTTGTAGAACTCGTGCAGTTCCGGGTTGAGCATCTCGGCCGGCCAGCTGCCGTCTTCGTTCGGGGCAAACCAGCGTTCTTGCGGGTAGTGGACGAAAGTGCCGGCGGCGCGCGTGGCACCGAGGTAGAAGTGGGTCCAGAAATAGTGGGTGCCGAGGCGTTCGAAAAATTCGCCGAGGGCGCTGGCACGCGCCGCTAATTCTGTACCGCCTTTGCCATTGGCGAATAACATCGGGCATTCTTGGTCTTTCACGTGGACTGACCAGATGCCTTCGATTTCATTGAGCCATGAAGATTCATTCAAAACGAAGCCGCGTTGGGCGAGCTTGCTTTGCATGGTGCGGATGGTGGATTCGAGAGAGGCATCTTTGCCTATGATAAAGCTTTCGGTTTGCATCGTGGCCCCAAAAAAAGTAAAAAGATGGGCGCAATTTACACCAAAGTGGGGGCATTGGCGTTTTTTTTTGAACAGATACAGTGTGAAAAATACGGATATGTTTTTTGTATGTCCTTGTTTTCGTGCTGATTGTGGCTGTCGTAAAAGGGTTTTTCGTTGGTATGAGTTGGCCACTTCGTCATTGCCGCTTAGGAGTAAATAGTCGCCTACTTCGTCATTGCCGCGTAGGCGGCAATCCAGTGGCGCGTGAGCGCCTTTATCTGCGTGCGTGGCAAGCCGGGGCGAGCGGTGCTGTATTGTGCAGCGAAAAAAGAGCGCACTTGATTTAACTGCCTACTTCGAAGGCACTGGCGTGCCACTGGATTCCCGCCTGCGCGGGAACGACGATATGACAAGGCCGATGTTATCGACGGCGTGGCATGGGTTCCCGCCTGCGCGGGAACGACGAAGCGTGGGGTGCTTGTTATGCGTCGTTTTCGTGCCGGCGGCAATCGTCGCCCACTTCGTCATTGCCGTGTGCGCGCCTTTATATGCGTGCGTGGCAAGCTGGGGAAATAATTTTGTCAAGGATATGTCATAAAGTTCGCTGAGTATGCGGTTAGTATAGGCAAATTTTGTGTTGGCGTGGTTGGCTGCTGACGTCGGTGTTTTCTTTTATTTTTTTCAGGTCTTTCGTATGTCAAAACCAAATTACTTACAATTATTCGGCTGCAGTATGTTTTTTTGGGCCGCACTGGCCGGCGCAGAAACCGGTGTGACGGCGAAAACCATTACGCTCGGGCAGTCGGCCGCTTTGTCTGGTCCGGCGCAGGAATTGGGGCAGGGTATGCGCGATGGTGCGCAAGCGTATTTTGATATGGTGAATGCCCAGGGTGGGGTGGCGGGACGACAGATTACGCTGAAAACGCTCGATGATGGTTACGAAGCCGAGCGTGCAGCCAGCAATACCCGAGCCCTGAGCGGTAAGGATGGTGTGTTTGCCTTGTTCGGCTATGTCGGCACGGCGACCTCGAATGCGGCTTTGCCGTTGGTACGTAAGGAAGGGATACCCTTTTTTGCCCCCTATACCGGGGCGCAGTCTTTGCGCGAACCGCTCGATCATTATATTTTTCATGTGCGCGCTTCGTATGCGCAAGAGATGGATCGCATCGTTGAGCATGCGACCACGCTGGCGATGAGCAAGATTGCGGTGTTATATCAAAACGACGCCTATGGCCAGGCCGGTTTGGAAAGTATTCAGCGCGCGCTGGCCAAGCGCAATATTGCTGTGCTTGGGGTGGCGACCGTCGAGCGTAACAGCAGTGAAGTCAAGGCGGCAGTGGCGGCGCTACGGCGCTTGCAGCCGCAGGCGGTGGTGATGGTGTCGGCGTATACCTCGAGTGCAGCCTTTATCAAGGAAATGCATAAGGGTGGGGGGACGATGCCAGTGTTTTGGAATATTTCCTTTGTCGGCAGCGAAGCCTTGGTGCACGAGTTGGGTGCGGATGCACGCGGCATTATGATTTCACAAGTCATGCCGGCACCGTGGGATGATATCAATCCGGTTATCAAGGAATATCATCAATGGTATGTCGGTAAGCATGGGCATACTGCCAGCTATGTCAGTGTCGAGGGCTTCATCGCTGCCAAAGTGTTGGTCGAGGGCTTGCGGCGAACTGGTGCCAATCTCACGCGTGAGGGTTTGATTCGTGCGCTTGAGGGGATGGGCACTTACCATACCGGCGGTTTTGATGTGAAGTTCAGCAGCCAGAGTCATAACGGGTCGGATTTTATCGATCTGACGGTGGTGGGGCGTGATGGGCGTTTCATGCATTGAGGTGTGCTTGTGGCGGTGCGCTTCTCGCGTCATTTTCAGAGCATGTCGCTCAAGCGACTGGAGCGCAGATTTACTGAGGGAAGCTTCACTATCGATTTGACCGCGTTGACCAAAGTATTTTTTTCAGTCTCAGTCAGGGTGTTGAGATCGCCGTCGTTGAAGTAAACCAGAGCTTTGAGGCTCTCACTGGCTTGGAAATTCGGACCAAACAGCAGGCGAGCAGAAGCCAGTCCTCGTGACAGACTCACCCCTGCATTCACCATTGCAGCAATGTCGCGATAATCTTTGGCTTCTGCGCGTTGAAGAATGACTTTGACTTTGGTCGCCATCAGGTCGTCCAGTGAGGCGACTTGGAGTACGCCATCTTGTGTCAGTTCCGGTTCACCCACTCTTCCGAAATCGAGTGCACCAAAAAAGGATACCTTGACGGATTCTTCTTGGCTGCCTGAGACCAGCATAACCCAAGTATTATCTCGGTCTTGGAGGCTGGTAGATTTTGCAGCTAATGGAAACGCTTTAATGATGTCTGCCTTGTCAAGTGACCTGTCTGAAAAAAAATCGAAATCGATTGATTGACGATGGCCCAATCTCAGTGCAATTGCGGTACCGCCATACAGTATGAAACCTGCATCAGGTATATGACGAAGGTGAGGCCAAAGTGCTTGCTGCGCCATAGGCAATATAGCCAAATTGGCGGGTAAATTTTTGGTCATACAAATTTTCTCACAGGGAGGGCTGGTACCTGACCCTGTTCACAAATGCCCAGTCGATAGTGCCAATAAGCCCAAGAGCGCTCGTTGAACTGGCCGGCCTGTGCGTGTAACAACACGTCGCGCAAGACCGTTTGGTCGATTTGCGCGGTGAGTAATTCGACATCGGCGTAGTCGCCGATATTCATTACCTGAGCAATCAGTCGTTCCGGCATCGATGCCGCTTCACTGGCGGACTTCCACCAGATATATTTGCTGGCCAAAGCTTGAAGGGTTTGTTTGTTTAAAGCAGACATATGAAGTCGTATCCACGGCTATGGTGTCTCGAATTGTTCAATCTTAGGTCTTCACAAGGAAAATGACAAGCTGATCAGGGTGCATTGGTCTGCCTGAATGCGCATGGGAAGCTGCGCGCGCAGGCGTCGCGCTGCCGGTGAGACTTGCATTCTTCACAGCAGATACTCTGCTGCTGTGCAAGGCTATCGTTGGCTAGCCCGCTTTTTGCGCTAGACTGGCGGGATTGAATGGAGATTGACATGACATTGAGCATTGAAGATATTAAAACGGCCTTAGCCACCGTGATCGACCCGAATACCGCACAGGATCTGGTCAGCAGCAAATCGGCTAAAAATATTCGCCTCGATGGCAGCGATGTCAGCCTCGACGTCGAGCTCGGTTATCCGGCGCGCAGTCAGTTTGATTTGATACGTAAGAGTGTCATCGCCGCCTTGCGTGCCGTGCCTGGCGTTGGCAATGTGAGTGTGAATGTGAGCTCGAAGATCGTCGCGCATGCGGTGCAGCGCGGGATCAAGTTGATGCCGAATGTGAAAAACATCATTGCCGTGGCTTCTGGCAAGGGTGGGGTCGGTAAGTCGACCACGGCGGCGAATCTGGCGCTGGCGCTGGCGTCTGAAGGTGCGGCTGTGGGTATTCTCGACGCCGATATTTACGGGCCGTCGCAGCCGATGATGATGGGTATTTCGGGGCGGCCGGAAACGGTCGATGGTAAAACCATGGAGCCGCTGGAAAACCACGGCTTGCAGGTGTCGTCGATTGGTTTCATGATCGACCCTGATGAGCCTATGGTGTGGCGCGGCCCTATCGTTACGCAAGCCTTGCAACAATTGCTGGAGCAAACCAATTGGCGCGATCTTGATTATTTGATCGTCGATATGCCACCTGGTACAGGCGATGTGCAATTAACCTTGTCGCAAAAAGTACCGGTGACCGGTGCGGTGATCGTTACCACGCCGCAGGACATCGCCTTGCTCGATGCGCGCAAGGGTTTGAAGATGTTTGAAAAAGTCGGCATTCCTATTCTCGGCATCATTGAAAACATGAGTACGCACATTTGCTCTCACTGCGGTCATGCCGAAGCGATTTTCGGTGAGGGGGGCGGGCAGAAGATGTGTGCCGATTATGGTGTCGATTTCCTTGGCGCTCTGCCGTTGACGATGGCGATCCGTGAACAAGCCGATTCCGGTCGACCTACCGTAGTCGCCGATCCGGACGGACCGATCGCTGTGATGTATAAAGAAATCGCCCGCAAGCTGGCGGTGAAGGTGGCGGAAAAAGCCAAAGACATGACGAGTAAATTCCCTAGTATCACGATTTCGCGTACCTGATGAATGCCGCGCTCAGTTCCGGCAGTGATCGTGATTGGTTGACGCTGGCGTTGGCGCTGGCGCAGCGGGTTGGGATGGATACTGCACCGAACCCCAAGGTGGGTTGTGTGTTGGTACGCGATGGGCAGGTGCTGGGCCAGGGTTTCACGCAGCCGCTTGGGCAGGCGCATGCCGAGGTGCAGGCGCTGCGCGCTGCGGTTGCGGCCGGGCATACGCTGGTCGGGGCGACCGCGTATGTGACGCTGGAGCCGTGCAGTCATTACGGCCGCACGCCGCCGTGTGCGAATGCCTTGATCGAGGCGGGCATCGTGCGTGTGGTGGCAGCGCTACAAGATGCTAATCCGCAGGTGGCGGGGCAAGGGCGAGCGATGTTGCTGGACGCCGGCGTGGCGTTTGATTGGGCCGATCAGCTCGGCTTGGCCGATCTGGCGCTGGCTGCGCGTGAGCTCAATATCGGTTTCTTTTGTCGCATGGAGAGTGGTTTGCCATGGGTGCGCATGAAGGTGGCGGCCAGTGTTGATGGTAAAACCGCGTTACCGAATGGACAAAGCCAGTGGATTACCGGGCCACAGGCACGCCGCGATGGACATTTGTGGCGTGCCCGTGCCGATGTGATTTTGACCGGCAGCGGTACGGTGCTGGCCGATGATCCGCAATTGACGGTGCGTGATGCCGGCGCGGTGTGCCAACCATTAAGGGTGGTGCTCGATTCGGCTTTGCGGGTGCCGCCGACGGCACGCATTTTTGATGAGGGAGCGGTGTTGTTGGTGTGTGCTGCCATTGATGTCGAGCGCAGTGCGGCTTTGCAGGCGCGTGGTGCCGAGATTCTGTGTTTGCCGGCGGCCGACGGGCGCGTCGATTTGTTGGCGCTGATTGCCGAGCTTGGCCGTCGCCAGATCAATGAAGTGCATGTCGAAGCCGGGGCGGTATTGAATGGGGCCTTGATTGCGGCCGATTGCGTGGATGAATTATTGCTGTATTTGGCACCGAAATTATTAGGGGCTGGAGCGGGTTTGTTTCATTTACCCTTGATTGAACATGTCGATGCGGCGCAGCAGTTGGTGTTTCAAGATACTTTGCTGCTTGGTGCCGATGTGCGTTTGCGGGCGCGCTTCAAACCTGGTGTTTGAACGCAGAATGACGGGGTGGGCGTATACGGTAATGACGGGTGGGCGTGAAGCAACTTAATGGATCGTCGCAAGCGACGATGGAAAAGACTCTGGAAGGGGTTTGCATCCCCTCCCATCGGGTCGCTCCTTCGTCGCTCACCGGCC
>NZ_JASJVS010000084.1:0-13521 GCF_035019605.1 Undibacterium sp. 5I2
GTCGGAGTACAAGGATTCGAACCTTGGACCCCCTGGTCCCAAACCAGGTGCGCTACCGGACTGCGCCACACTCCGAAGTCCAACATCTTAGCCTTGCTGGCCGTGCTTGTCAATAGCTTGTGCGCTCGTCTGCTGCCGCGAGGCTGCGTTGGCTATGAAATTGGCGCGCTTGGCCGCTATGTGGGTCGATAAAGGCGATAGAACTGGCTAAAAGTTGCAGTGGGGTATTAAAATCATCTCCTTTACAGGGCAGGGCGACCGGGTAGAAGCTGTCGTTGACGATGGGCGCGCCGAGGCTGGCCATGTGCACGCGTAATTGGTGTTTTTTTCCGGTCAACGGTTGTAAGTTGTAGAGGTTGAGTGCGCCGCGCTGTTCGGCGATGTCGATGCGGGTTTCTGAGTTGGCCAGGCCGGGACTTTCTTGCATGGTGAAAAAGTGGCTGCCTTCGCTCATGTGGCTGCGATGTACCAAGGGAAACAGCGTGGCCGGCAGGGCTGGTGCCAGCGCCAGATAGGTTTTGCTGATTTGGCGGCGTGCGAACAGTTCTTGGTAGGCGCCGCGGCTGGCGGGATTGAGCGAGAACAGGATGACGCCGGCGGTTTCGCGGTCGAGGCGATGGATCGGGCTTAAGTGCGGCAGGCCGGTTTGTTTTTTCAGGCGCACCAACAGGGTTTCGTGTAAAAAACGACCACCCGGGGTGACTGGCAGAAAGTGCGGTTTGTCGACCACCAGCAGGTGCTGGTCTTGGTGCAGTATCTGCGCTTGGAAGGGAATCGGGGTTTCTTGTTCGGTTTCGCGATAGTAGAAAATACACATTCCACGCCTGGCAGGACTGTCTGCGTGTAAAGGAGTACCATGCTGGTCGCACACTTCATTTTTGAGCAGACGGGCCTGCCAGGTGGCGAGGCTGACATCCGTAAAACGTTGGCATAAAAAGTCGAGTAAGCGACCGGCGGCGCCTTCCGGCAGCCACAAGTAGCTGGCGGCGATACCATCGCGCAGAGGGAGCGGGCTGTCCATAAGGTGCTTGGGTGCTTGGGTGCGAGTGAAATGGTGGAATCAAAATTGGACAGATATTAACATGATGGAAAAACATAGCGTTCTCCCATTCACGCTGGCGGTGCTGATGCAGCGCGTAGCCTTGAATAATCGCTGGCAAGCTTACCGTTGGAAGCCGCTGGAAATTTTAGCCGATGCGCAGCCCGGTGGTGCGCGTGTACTGATTGCCGGTGAGGCCGAGCAGCGTTGGTTGTTTCCTGGCTTTGCCGTGCATTTACATGCCGATGAAACGCCCGGTTACTTTTTGAATCTGAGTTCGGCCACGCCGTGTTGGTTTGTGATGTGGCGCTTGGAAGAGATGGATGGGCAAGAAGTGGCGGTGCCGAAATCGCTGACGCTGTCTTACGATGAGGCGGCGCGTCAGGTCGATGGCGGTGAACAGGTTGATACTTTGCCGCTGGCCGATGAGGTGGCGGCATGGTTGGCCGAGTATACCCAGCAGCATTTTCAGTACGAGGGTAAAAAGAAGCGCAAACGTCCGTCTTTCGAGGGCGGTGAGGCGGTGCAGAAAATGGCCCAGGCCGAGACTGCTGTGGTGTTACCAATCACGCAGGGCCAGCGCTAAGATGGCCGCCGACGAATTTTTCCGCCGCTGGGCCAAGCCGGCATCGCCGCCGATTGAGCCTGTTACCGCTGCGGTCGTGCTGCCAACAGAGGCAGTCGCGAGTGCGCCGCCCGGTCATGTCGAGCTGGAACAATTACAACATGAATCGGATTTTTCGCGTTTCATGGCAGCCGATGTGGAGCCTGATGTGCGCCGCTTGGCGATGAAAAAGTTATTTACCAATCCACATTTCAATATGATGGATGGGCTCGATATTTATATTGGCGATTACAGCCAGCCCGATCCGCTGCCGGCCGGTATGCTGGAGTCTTTGCTGCATGCGCAGACTTTGCTTAATCCGCTCGCGCATTTGCAGGCCGGGGTGATGCGCATGGTGGCGTCACCCGTTGCTGATGTCGGCGCTGTCGCCGATGCGAGCGAGGGGATGGCGATACCGGCACCCTTGCTTGATGCGCCAGAACCTGCAGCGTCGCCACTCGATATCGTCGACAGTAAGCTTGCTGTCAACGAAGCAGCGTATGCTGCTGAGACCAGTGTACCATCCGAACCCTCTTCCCAGCCAACCGCGAGGCCTGCCCTGAATGAATCCGCAGATAAAAATTTGCAGTTGTAATAATACCTTGCCGCTCAATGCCGCCGCTGCCGCCAAGTTGGCAGCAGCGACTGGTGCCAGCCGTATCGACGTCAGTGAGCGCTTATGTCGGCGCGATGTCGGTAGTTTTCTTACTGTCTTGCAGGGCGTCGATGAGGTGATTGTCGCATGCACCCAGGAGCGTTCGCTGTTCAGCGAGTTGGCCGGCGCGAGTGTGGCACCGCTGAAGTTTGTCAATTTGCGGGAAGCGGCCGGCTGGTCGTCTGAGTCTGCCGCCAGTTTGCCGAAGATGGCGGCCTTGCTGGCTGCGGCCGCCTTGCCGGCACCAGAGCCGGTGGCGACGGTGAATTATCAATCGGCTGGAAATTGTCTGATCATCGGCAGTGCCGACGTCGCCTTGCCATGGGCGCGGCGCTTGGCGGCGCAGCTTGATGTGAATGTTTTGCTCACCAGTGGCGGTGCCGCTGGCGAGCGTTTGAGTGAGCGCGTCTTTCCCGTGTGGTCGGGCCGTGCGGTAACGCTTACCGGTTATCTTGGTCAGTTTGAGGTGCGTTGGGAACAAGAGAATCCTATCGATTTGGAAGCCTGCACGCGTTGCAATGCCTGTATCGATGTCTGCCCTGAAAATGCGATCGATTTCCGTTATCAAATCGATGCCGATAAATGTGGCGCGCATCGTGATTGTGTCAAGGCTTGCGGCTTGGTTGGGGCGATCGATTTTTCACGAGTTGCGATTGCGCGCGATCTGCGTTGTGATTTGGTATTCGATTTGTCGCGCACGCCGCTGCTGCGCATGAGCGATACGCCGCAGGGTTATTTTGCGCCCGGTACCGATGTGCTGGCGCAGTTTGATGCGGCATTGAAGATGACGCAAATGGTCGGTGAATTTGAAAAGCCGAAATTTTTCAGTTATAAAGAAAAGCTGTGTGCGCACAGCCGCAGCGCCAAGAGCGGCTGCAATGCTTGTATCGAGGTGTGTTCGACCGCGGCGATTTCCAGCAAAGGCGATAAAATTTCGGTGAATCCGAATTTATGTGCCGGTTGTGGTGCCTGCAGTACCGTCTGCCCGACCGGTGCGCTCAGTTATGCTTACATGCGCGCGCCCGATACCGGCTTGCATCTGAAAACGATGTTGGCGGCGTATCACAAGGCCGGCGGTGTCGCACCGGCATTGTTATTCCATAGCCAAGCAGCGGGTGCCGATCTGTTGCGTGTCACCGGACAGAATACGCATGTCGGCGGCCGCGGTTTGCCGGCGCGGGTGATTCCGTTTGCCTTACACCATACGGCAGCGCTTGGCCTCGATGTTTGGTTGACGGCGGTCTGTTACGGTGCCACCAGCATCGCGCTGTTGTTGACCGATGAGGAAGCGCCGGAATACCGCGCCGCGCTGACGCAGCAGATGCAACTGGCGCAAAGTCTGTTGGAGGGCTTCGGCTATGCCGGAGTGCATTTGCATCTGCTGACGCCAAGCTCGGCCGTGGCGCTGGAGGCGGCTTTGCATGCGCTGCCGACGGCGCAGGTGCCGGCCGTGCCGGCGCTGTTTAATGTTGCGCAGGATAAGCGTGTCAGCCTCGATTTTGTCTTCGATCATTTGCAAAAGCATGCGCCGCAGACCTTGCCGAGCGCGATCGCTCTGCCGGCCGGTGCGCCGTTCGGCAGCGTGGAAATACAGCAGCAAGCCTGTACCTTGTGTATGGCATGTGTCGGTGCTTGTCCGAGTACCGCGCTGATGGATAATTCGGGCACGCCGCAGTTACGTTTCATTGAACGCAATTGTGTGCAATGCGGTTTGTGTGTGGAAACTTGCCCGGAGCAGGCTTTGTCTTTGAGTCCGCGTTTGTTGTTGGGGCCGGAGGCCAAGCAGATGCGCGTGCTGAACGAAGCGGCACCGTATCATTGCATACGCTGCAGCAAACCATTCGCAACGGCGATGGTGATCGAAAATATGTTGAAAAAACTAGGTACACACAGCGCCTTCGCAGGACATCTGGAACGGCTGCGCATGTGTTCCGATTGTCGCGTCGTCGATATGATGCGTAGCTCAGAAATGAATCCATGATGATGAATGAACAGCGGCTCAGTTTTGTCAGTCCCGAGGCTGGAGTGGAAGCGGCTCGCGCCGATATGTACGGTTTGTTGGCCAACTTGTTTTATGCGCCGCCTGATGCCGAACTACTGGCGCGGATCGTCGCGGTGCAAGCCGATCCGGCCGGTGGTGTGCTCGACAGCGCCTGGTTGCAGTTGGCCGCAGCGGCGGCGCAGAGTGATGCGGTCGCGCTGGCTGCTGAATATGAACAATTGTTCATTGGCACTGGAAAACCGGAAATTTTGTTGTATGGTTCATATTATCTGAGTGGATTTTTGATGGAAAAGCCGCTGGCCGCTTTGCGTACCGATTTGCACGCACTCGGGCTGGAACGTGATGCACAGATGCCGGAAACGGAAGATCACCTGGCTTATCTGTGTGAGGTGATGCGCTATTTGATTACGTCCGAGGATGCGACGCATTCGGCTTTGGCGATGCAGCGAGGTTTTTACGCTACGCATTTGCAGTTGTGGACTGCGCGTTTGTGCAGTGCAATCAGTGAGCATCCGCGCGCGCAGTTTTATGCGGCTGTCGCGGCCTTGGCGGCGGCATTTTTTGATGTCGAAACTTTATCGTTCGATATGGAGTGAGTGGGTGTTAATCATTTTCATACCGTTGATGAAAATAATTCATTCTGACATTGTAAAATTGTATGAATTCGAGAACTTTGCTGTACCAAGTGCACGCCTTAGCGGAGTAGACTGAGAACAGTATTGATATGGATCAAATCAGCAAAATGTAGTTAAAAAAAATAACAGCTTATTTCAAGCAGTACGAGACACTTGCGCAAGATACCTGGCCCCGCTGGCGGGGCAGCTTCTTGCGAAATCAAACACAATCGCCTGTGTTTGATTTCTGCGGCCGCCAAGCGACCGCCTTTCTTTGCTTCTCGTTTGACCGGCGACATCGGAGTTGCATATGAATCAAAAAATACCACGCCGTAGTTTGTTGGGCGGCTTAGGTTTAGCCGCGGCCGGCTTATTGGCGCTCAAAACGCTGCCGACGCAACATGTAGAAGTCACAGCGGCGACGCCGGCCGAGCCGGCCGGAACGGGCTATCGCCTGACTGAGCACATCAAAAAATACTATCGCAGCACCACCCTCTGAACTGTCCGGAGACACGCATGTTATTAACTCGTAAGGGCGATGCCACCACGCGCTCGCAGTCACGTTTTTCCTCCGGCTTGGCCGATACCTTGTCGCGCGCTTTGCCCACCATGGACCGACGCGGTTTTCTGAAACGTTCGGGGATCGGTGTCGGTGCCGGCATCGCTCTTTCAGAGCTGGGTTTGATCAAGAAGGCCAAGGCCGCCATCGGCGTGCCGACTGAACACAGCAATGTTGTGGTGCGCCGTACTGTGTGCACGCATTGCTCGGTCGGTTGTGCCGTTGATGCGGTGGTGGAGAATGGCATCTGGGTGCGGCAAAATCCGGTGTTCGATTCGCCCATCAATCTTGGTGCCCATTGTGCTAAAGGTGCGGCTTTGCGCGAGCATGGTCATGGCGAGCACCGTCTTAAATATCCGATGAAGCTGGTTGGCGGCAAATATGTGCGCATCAGTTGGGAGTTGGCGCTCAGTGAAATCGCGACCAAATTATTGGAGATTAAAAAGACTTCCGGGCCGGATTCGACTTTCTTCGTCGGCTCGTCTAAACACAATAATGAACAGGCGATGTTGTTGCGGAAGTTTGTTTCATTTTACGGCACGAATAATACCGATCATCAGGCACGGATTTGTCACTCCACTACGGTGGCTGGGGTAGCGAATACCTGGGGCTATGGTGCCATGACCAACAGCTTCAATGATATGCAGAATTCCAAGGCGGCGCTGTATATCGGTTCGAATGCGGCCGAAGCGCATCCGGTTTCGATGCTGCATTTGCTGCATGCGAAAGAGGGCGGTTGCAAGGTCATCGTGGTCGATCCACGTTACACCCGCACGGCGGCCAAATCGAATCAATATATCCGTATCCGTTCCGGTTCTGATATTCCGTTCTTGTACGGGATGATGCATCATATTTTCAATAATGGTTGGGAAGATAAGAAGTACATCGAAGCGCGCGTGTATGGCATGGATAAGATACGCGAAGAGGCGATGAAGTGGACCCCGGAAAAGGTCGAAGAAGCCTGCGGCGTGCCGGAAGATCAAGTGTTTCTGGCCGCGCGTACTATGGCGGAAAACCGGCCTTCGACGGTGGTCTGGTGTATGGGCCAGACCCAGCACACGATCGGCAATGCCATTGTGCGCGCCTCGTGTTTGCTGCAACTGGTGTTGGGGAATATCGGTGTTTCCGGCGGCGGCACAAATATTTTCCGTGGTCATGACAATGTTCAGGGTGCTACTGACGTCGGGCCGAATCCTGATTCGCTGCCTGGGTATTTCGGTTTGGCCGCCGGCGCTTGGAAACATTGGTGCAAGGTTTGGGGCGTCGATTACGAATGGGTGAAGAAGCAATTTGCTTCGACCGAATTGATGGAAAAATCGGGTGCCACGGTGTCGCGCTGGATCGATGCGGTGTTGGAAGATCCGGAGCACCTCGATCAACCGAATAATGTCAAGGCCATGGTGTTCTGGGGGCATGCGCCGAATTCCCAGACGCGTGGTTTGGAAATGAAGAAGGCTTTCGATAAGCTCGATATGTTGGTGGTGATCGATCCGTATCCATCGGCGACGGCGGCGATGGCGGCGATGACCGTTGAGGCGCAACAGCTTAATCCGCAGCGTCAGGTGTATCTGTTACCAGCGGCGACCCAGTTTGAAACCTCGGGTTCGGTGACGGCATCGAACCGCTCTATACAGTGGCGTGAGCAAGTCATCGAGCCTTTGTTTGAATCGCGTACCGATCACATGATTATGTATCAGTTAGCGGAGAAACTGGGTTTTGCCAAAGAACTGGTGGCTAAGCTGAAACTGGTCAAAGGCAAGGGCGGCATGCTCGAACCGGAACCGGAATCGATGCTGGAAGAAATCAACCGCGGCTGCTGGACTATCGGTTACACCGGTCAGTCACCGCTGCGTTTGAAGGCACATATGCGCAATATGCATCTGTTCGACGTGAAAACGCTCAAGTGTAAAGGCGGTAAAGATCCGGTCAGTGGCTACGATATGACCGGTGATTATTTCGGTTTGCCGTGGCCATGCTGGGGCACGCCTGAGCTCAAGCATCCGGGTTCGCCGAATTTGTATGACACCTCTAAGCATGTGATGGATGGCGGCGGGAATTTCCGCGCTAACTTCGGTGTCGAACGCGAAGGCGTGAGTTTGTTGGCTGAAGATGGCTCGCATTCGCTCGGTTCTGACATCACTACCGGCTATCCGGAGTTTGATCATGTGCTGCTCAAGAAATTGGGTTGGTGGGATGATTTGACGGAAGCGGAAAAATTGGCGGCCGAAGGGAAAAATTGGAAGACCGATTTGTCGGGTGGGATACAACGGGTGGCCTTGAAAGTGCATGGCTGCTCACCGTTCGGGAATGCCAAGGCGCGCGCGATTGTATGGAATTTCCCTGATCCTGTGCCTTTGCACCGCGAACCTTTGTTCGGCACGCGGCCGGATTTGGTGGCCAAGTATCCGACCCATGATGATAAAAAAGCGTTCTGGCGCATGCCGACCTTGTACAAATCGGTACAGCAAAAGAATGTGGAAAATAAATTGTATGAGAAATTTCCTATCATTCTGACTTCCGGCCGTTTGGTTGAGTACGAAGGCGGCGGCGAGGAGACACGTTCGAATCCGTGGCTGGCCGAATTACAGCAAGAAAATTTCGTCGAACTCAATCCGCAGGCGGCTTCCGAGCGCGGTATTCGTGACGGTGAATTCGTCATCGTTTCCACCCCTACCGGTGCGCGCATTAAAGTGCGGGCCTTGGTGACGCCGCGGGTGGCGGCTGATACGGCCTTTATTCCATTTCATTTTTCCGGTTGGTGGCAGGGCAAGGACATGCAGGAGTTTTACCCTGCCGGTGCTATGCCTATCGTGCGTGGTGAGGCGGTCAATACCGCCACCACGTATGGCTATGACGCGGTGACGATGATGCAGGAAACCAAGACCACCATTTGTAACATCGAGCGCTTCGTCGCTTGAGCCGGAGGAAAAAAACATGGCTAGAATGAAATTTATCTGCGATGCAGAACGCTGTATTGAATGTAATAGCTGCGCTACCGCATGCAAGAATGAACACGAGGTGCCGTGGGGCGTGAATCGTCGGCGCGTGGTGACGGTGAACGATGGTGTGATCGGGCAGGAAAAATCGATCTCGGTCGCCTGCATGCATTGTTCCGATGCGCCGTGCATGGCGGTGTGTCCGGTCGATTGTTTTTATCGTACCGATGAAGGGGTGGTCTTGCATAACAAGGATATCTGCATCGGTTGCGGTTATTGTTCGTATGCTTGCCCATTCGGTGCACCGCAATTTCCTTCCAACGGTACCTTCGGTTTGCGCGGGAAAATGGATAAGTGCACGTTCTGCGCCGGCGGCCCGGAAGAGGATGGCTCGGAAGCGGAATTTGAAAAATATGGCCGCAATCGCTTAGCCGAAGGAAAACTGCCGATGTGCGCGGAAATGTGTTCGACCAAGGCTTTGTTGGCCGGCGACGGCGATATGGTGTCCGATATTTTCCGCTCGCGCGTGGTGCGACGTGGTCAGGGTAGCGAAGTCTGGGGTTGGGGCACGGCCTACGGTAAGGCAGCGCATGCTGAAACCAAACCGGTGAGTGATAAATGATGCGCAACTTATCTAAACGATGCTTGCCAGTGACATTGCTTGCTGCTGTGCTGGCGCTGGGCGCTTGCGGCGAGCGTGATCAAGCGACGACCACACACCGTGGTCTCGTCGATGAAAAAGCTTGGCAAGGGGCGCACAATGCGTATGTCGCACCGGGTTGGACACCGGGCGATAAAACCAGTTGGGAGCATCATTTGCGCGCGCGCGGACAGGCGCAAAATGAGTCGCTCAAAACGAATTGATCGGGGGCTGAGATGAAGCGCTATGTGTTTGCTGTGAGCTTATTGCTCGCCATTGGCGGGGCTTTGGCACAGGCCGTGACGCCGGTGCAGCCGCCGTCGTCTGCGGCTGCGCCAGGTTTGCCAGCGGTGGAGTCGTCGGATATTTTGCAACAGAACCAGGCGCAACGCAGTCGCGATCAGCCCGGTAATCTGGCACCGACGTATCGCCTCGTTACCGAAGGGGTGAAGAATTACGCCAGTCTGCCGGCACCGGAAGCCGGGGTGTTGATACAGGGGCGTACCCAGTTTCCTGGTCAGGCGCGGGCGGTGACTGCCGGTGAAGCATGGCGGGCTTATCGAAATGGTCCATTGACGCTGCTCGGTGGCGGTGTGATTTTGCTGGCCTTGGTGGCGGTGGCGGCGATGTATTTTTTCATCGGTCAAATTAAATTGCATGCGCCGCGCAGCGGCCGTCTGATTGAACGGTTTACACCGACTGAACGGACGCTGCATTGGAGTATGGCTTTGTCCTTCGTTACCTTGGCTTGCTCGGGCATGATTATTTTATTCGGCAAGCATATTTTATTGCCGGTTTTCGGCTTGACCTTATTCGGTTGGTTAGCCTTTTTGTGTAAGAACGTGCACAACTTCGTCGGCCCCATATTTACTGTTTCCATCATTTTGTTTTTCGTGCAGTTTGTCCGCGATAATTTGCCACGCGCTTCCGATCTGCAGTGGCTACGTAAGTTCGGCGGTCTGCTCAGTGGTGAGCATGTCAGTTCGCATCGTTTTAATGCCGGTGAAAAAGTGGTGTTCTGGGGCGGTGTGGTCGGGCTCGGCCTCATTGTCAGCGCTTCCGGCTTCGTGCTCGATAAACTCATTCCCGGGATGGTGTATTTGCGTGCCGATATGCAGATCGCCAGCATTGTGCATGTGGTGGCAGCCTTGTTGGCGGCCGCCATGGTGATCGGTCATATTTATCTCGGTACCCTGGGCATGGAAGGGGCGCTCGATGCGATGCGTAGCGGTTATGTCGATGAGGTCTGGGCCAAGGAACATCATGATCTTTGGTATGACGATATTGAGCAGGGAAAAATCGCGCGGGTGCGCAGCCAGCCGCCAACTGTCGCGGCCACCTCTGCTCAGACTATCAATGTGTAAACTTACTGGCACGCTATGATGAAAAAATCTTTGTTCTCTTGCTCGGCCGGTTTGCTGTCGGCCCTGTGGTGTTCTGTCAGTCTCGCGGCATTGCCGGCCCCGACGGTCGAAGCCAAAGCCAAGTCCGATGCTGCCAAGGCGAAAACCGCTTGGAGCGACAAGCTTGCGGCCTATCAGTTGTGCCAGGCGCAAAATAAAGTGGCGGCCGCTTATCTCAAGGGCCGCGAGACCAAGGCGCTGCCGCTTATGCCTCCCTGTGCCGACCCTGGGCCGTATCAGGCACCGGTGAGTACGCCGCCGCCGGTCGTGGCAGCTAAGCCCTGAGATGTCGGGTATGTGCGCCGATTCCCAGCGGCCTGTGTTGAGTGCCGCCACCGTGCCCTTGACGCGTGAAATCAGTGTGACCGATGAACGCGGGCGCTGCAGCTTGATTTCGATTCCAGCCGAACGCCCGTTGACGGTGTATGTCGATAAACGCGAACTGGTGACGCTGATGACTATGGGCGGTAATCCCGAGGCGCTGGTGCTTGGTTACTTACGCAATCAACGCTTGGTGCGCTGCTTAGCTGATATCGCTGCGGTGCAGGTGGATTGGGAAGTCGGTGCGGCAGCGGTGCAAACGCGCGGCGGCATCGAAGAAATCGAACAGCGTACTGCGCAGCGTATCGTCACTACCGGCTGTGGTCAGGGTACGGTGTTCGGTGGTTTGATGGATGAAGTCGATCAGATCGTCTTGCCGCCGACGGCGCGCTTGGCTCAGTCTGCGCTGTATCGCATCATCGACAGTATTCGCAGCCAGCAATCGATTTATAAAAAAGCCGGTTCGGTCCATGGTTGCGCCTTGTTTTCCAATCAGGGCGAGTTGTTGTATTTCGTTGAAGATGTCGGCCGTCATAACGCGGTCGATGCGATTGCCGGAAAAATGTGGCTCGATGGGATAAACGGTGCCGATAAGGTGTTTTACAGCACCGGTCGCTTGACTTCGGAGATGGTGATCAAGGGTGCGCAGATGGGTATTCCTATTTTGTTATCGCGTTCCGGCAGTACCGAGATGGGCCATCAGGTGGCCGATGCGATAGGCATGAGTTTGTTTTCGCGTTGCAGCGGCCGGCATTTTCTTTTGCTCACGCATCCGCATCGCCTCGAGTTTGAGCCGGCTTTGTTTGCGCAAGACGAGCATGGCAGCCTGGAACGCACCCCTGGGTAGCTATTGGCGGTAAAATACCGGTTTTAACCTTACCCGCATGCTGGTGTCGTGTTTGATTCTGCGCGACACGCGGTGCACTCCATCCCATGACAGTTCGTACTCGTTTTGCTCCTAGCCCTACCGGCTATCTCCACGTTGGCGGCGCCCGCACCGCTTTGTTCAGTTGGGCCTTTGCCCGCCACTTTGGCGGCACCTTCGTGTTGCGTATCGAAGATACCGATTTGGAACGTTCTACTCCGGCGGCAGTGCAGGCTATTCTCGATGGCATGCAATGGCTGGGTCTGGGCCATGATGAAGGCCCGTTCTATCAAATGCAACGCATGGAGCGTTACAGTGCCGTGCTGGCCGATATGCTGGCGCAAGGTACGGCTTACCATTGCTATTGTTCGAACGAGGAAGTTGAAGCCATGCGCGAACGGCAGCGTGCGGCTGGCGACAAGCCACGCTACGATGGCACTTGGCGTCCGGAAGCTGGCAAAACTTTGCCGCCGCTACCGGCCGATCGCAAGCCGGTCATTCGTTTTAAAAATCCGCTCGATGGCGTGGTCAGTTGGCTCGATTTGGTCAAGGGTGAAATCAGTATTGCCAATCGCGAACTCGATGATTTGGTGATCGCGCGCCCGGATGGCACGCCGACCTATAATTTTTGCGTCGCCGTTGATGACAACGATATGCAAATCACGCATGTGATACGCGGCGATGACCATGTCAATAATACGCCACGCCAGATTAATATCCTTACTGCGCTCGGCGCCAGTTTGCCGCATTACGCGCATGTACCGATGATACTCGGTGCCGATGGTCAGAAATTGTCGAAACGTCGCGATGCCGTCAGTGTGATGGATTACCTCGATAAAGGTTATCTGCCTGAAGCGATGCTCAATTATTTGGCGCGACTCGGTTGGAGCCATGGCGATGAAGAGATTTTTTCCATGGAACAGATGTGCAGTTGGTTTGACTTGACGCATTTGTCCGGTTCACCGGCGCAATTCAATCCGGAAAAACTTGGCTGGATCAATAATCATTACATCAAGGCAGCCGACAATGCGCGCTTGGCCGAATTGGTGCGTGCATCGATGTTGGCCGATGGTGCGGAGTTTGATGGCGCGCCCGATTTGGCGGCAGTGATCGCTTTGTTGAAAGAGCGCGCCAATACCACACTCGAGCTGGGGCACGCCGCAATGCTGTTTTACCGCACGCCTGCACCTGATCCAGTGTTGCTCGCACAGCAGCTGACGGCGGCCGTACAACCGGCCTTGGCGCAGTTTGCCGCGCAGTGTGAAACAGTGGAATGGACCAAGGCCGCAATATCGGCCGTACTCAAGCAAGTGTTAGCCGAACATGGCTTGAAAATGCCGCAATTGGCCATGCCTTTGCGCTTGTTGTTGACAGGTCAATTGCAAACGCCATCGATCGATGCCGTGATCGAATTGTTTGGTCGTGAGCGGGTATTGCAGCGTTTGCGCGTAACAGTCTGATTAGTGTTGATGGGGGGCTTTACAAGTAGCCTATCATCCCCTATAATCTTGTTTCTGTTCTGCGCTGTGGGGGTATAGCTCAGCTGGGAGAGCGCTTGCATGGCATGCAAGAGGTCAGCGGTTCGATCCCGCTTACCTCCACCAAGTTTTCTAATGCGCGCAGAATAGAATCGTAGTTTGTTGTCCCCATCGTCTAGAGGCCTAGGACATCACCCTTTCACGGTGAGTACAGGGGTTCGAATCCCCTTGGGGACGCCAATAAATTTTTATTGTGGACAACAAACTAGATATTCCGATCCCAGCATCTGTGTATCAAGCAGTACAGGTCAGTATCAAGGACAGAATATGTCCCCATCGTCTAGAGGCCTAGGACATCACCCTTTCACGGTGAGTACAGGGGTTCGAATCCCCTTGGGGACGCCA
>NZ_JASJVS010000085.1:0-12885 GCF_035019605.1 Undibacterium sp. 5I2
GGTAATGATACCGACTCAATACCCTTTTGCGACAGCCTCTGAAGGCCGGGGTTTCAAACCCTAGTCAGATTTTTGATGAATCTATACTTTTACGCTGTCGCTACTGGCAGTGCTTGCTGTACTTAACAACGGCGACGTGGAAACCGGATGCAGCGTGCGCTGCATCCGGTTAGCTTAACTACTCATACCCAGCAGATTTATTGATAATCCGATAGCGGTACGCAAGAGCAAAACAGATTGCGATCACCATACACATTGTCGGCACGACCTACCGGTGCCCAGTATTTTTGGTGACGCAATGACGGCAGCGGATACGCGGCCGTTTCGCGGCTGTACGGATGCGACCATTCGGCTGCAAGCAAACTCTGTATCGTATGCGGTGCATGCTTGAGCGGATTATCTTTGGCATCGAATTCAGCGCTGGCGACTTTGGCGATTTCTTCACGAATCGCGATCATGGCATCGATGAAGCGATCGAGTTCGCGCAATGATTCGCTTTCGGTCGGTTCTATCATCAGCGTGCCGGGTACCGGGAAGCTCATGGTCGGGGCATGGAAACCGAAGTCGATCAAACGCTTGGCGACATCTTCATTGCTGATGCCGGTGGCATCGGTGAGCGGACGCAGATCGAGTATGCATTCATGCGCGACCAAGCCGTCGTGACCAGCGTAGAGCACCGGATAATGTGGTGCCAGACGCTTGGCGATGTAGTTGGCTGCCAAAATCGCCGTTTCGGTTGCCGCTTTCAAACCTTCGGCACCCATCATGGCGATGTACATCCAGGAAATCGGCAAAATACTGGCCGAACCGAAGGCTGCCGCACTGACGGCAGAAATGCCGTTTTCGCCGCGCATATAACCGGTCGAGGTATGGTTCGGTAAAAACTGCGCCAAATGCGCCGCCACCGCCACCGGACCAACGCCCGGTCCACCACCGCCATGCGGAATGCAGAAAGTTTTATGCAAATTCAAGTGACTGACGTCGCCACCGAACTGGCCCGGTGCCGCGACACCGACGAGCGCATTCATATTGGCACCATCGACATACACTTGACCGCCATGGCTGTGCACGATTTCGCACAACTGCTGTATGCCTTCTTCGAATACGCCATGGGTAGACGGGTAGGTCACCATCACAGCGGCCAGATTGGCACTGTGCTGTTCGGCCTTGGCTTGTAAATCATGCAGATCGACGTTGCCTCGTTCATCGCAAGCCACGACCACCACTTCCAGCCCGACCATCGAAGCCGAAGCCGGATTGGTACCATGTGCCGACGAAGGAATAAGACAGATATTGCGATGCCCTTGACCGCGGGCGGCATGGTAAGCCTGAATCACCAGCAAACCGGCGTATTCACCTTGTGAGCCTGCATTCGGTTGTAAGGATACTGCGGCATAGCCGGTAGCCGCACACAACATGGCTTCGAGTTGCGCGATCATTTCGCGGTAGCCGATGGTTTGTGTATCAGGGGCAAACGGATGGATATTGGAAAACTCTGGCCAAGTAACCGGTACCATTTCGCTGGTGGCGTTCAATTTCATAGTGCAGGAACCGAGCGGTATCATGCTGCGATCGAGCGCCAAATCTTTATCGGCCAAACCACGCAGATAACGCAGCATTTCATGTTCGGCATGGTAGCGCTGGAAGGTAGGATGGCTGAGGAAGGCGCTGGTACGCAGCAAGCCGGCCGGAATCGCGTCCACCACAGCTGCTTCGATGGCAGCAAAATCCGGCAGTGTGCGGCCATCGGCAAAGATAGACCAGAGCTTGAGAATATCGCTGCGCTCGACCGTTTCATCGATTGAAACACCGACCGCTTCGGCACTGATTTGACGCAAATTATAACCGGCTGCAACGGCAGCAGCATGAACCGCAGCGGCGTTAGACACCGTGACTGTGAGCGTGTCAAAATAACTGCTGTTTTGCAGCGTGAAGCCAAGCTGCTGCAAACCACCGGCCAGCACGCCGGTCAGGCGTTGCACGCGTTGGGCGATCTGGCGCAAACCGGCCGGGCCGTGGTAAATCGCATACATCGAAGCGATCACCGCGAGTAACACTTGGGCCGTACAAATATTCGAGGTGGCTTTTTCGCGACGGATATGTTGTTCGCGCGTTTGCAAAGCGAGGCGATACGCTTGCTGACCTTGGGCATCGACCGTAACGCCGACCAAACGGCCCGGCATACTGCGTTTGTAGGCGTCGCGCGTGGCCATGTAACCGGCGTGCGGGCCGCCGAAACCGAGCGGCACACCGAAACGCTGACTATTCCCCACCACCACATCAGCACCCCATTCGCCTGGTGGCGTAATCAGTGTCAAGGCTAATAAGTCGGCAGCGGCGATGACGAGTGCGCCTTTGGCATGCAAGGCGGCGGCATATTCGCGGTAATCGCGGATATCGCCATTGACGCCCGGGTATTGCAAGAGCACGCCGAAACAGGCATGTTCGAGCGCATCGCTACCATGACAAGTGCGGACTTCTATGCCCAGCGGTTTTGCGCGGGTCGCGATGATTTCTCGTGTTTGCGGCAAGACATCGGCACCAACATAAAACACTTTCGAGTCCGATTTACCGACGCGCAGTATCAGCGTCATCGCTTCGGCCGCGGCCGTGCCTTCATCGAGCATCGAGGCATTGGCGATATCGAGACCGGTCATGTCGGTGATCATGGTCTGGAAATTAAGAATCGCTTCGAGACGACCTTGCGAAATTTCCGGTTGATACGGCGTGTAGGCGGTGTACCAAGCCGGATTTTCAAACACATTGCGTAAGATCACACCCGGTGTATAGGTGTTGTAGTAACCCTGACCGATCAGCGATTTCAATACCTGGTTTTTGCCAGCCAATTGCTTGAGCTGGGCCAAGGCGGCTTGTTCTGATTTGGCGGCGGTAAACTCAGCCAGCGGCAGCGTATCGTGGCGGCGTATATTGGCCGGTACGATGGCATCGATCAAGGCGGTGCGATCAGCATAGCCGAGCGTGGCCAGCATATGCGCCTGTTCAGCCGGCGATGGCGCGATATGGCGGGCGATGAAAGCGTCGTGGGCTTCCAATTGAGTCAGTGAAGGTCGGGTCATGATAGGGGCGCAGTAGTCAGATGAGGCAGAGAAGAATCGAAGCGATGCGCCACTTCAGTGGCGCGTCACAGGCCGGCGGCATTGCCGCCGGCACAGTAGCAGCGGTATCAGCCGATATTGCCGGCGTAAGCGGCAGCATCGAGCAAGCCGTCGATGTCGGCGACATTGGTCGGTTTCAATTTGAACAGCCAGGCGCTGAAAGCATCGGTATTGATACTTTCCGGTGCATCGGCGACCGCTTCATTGACAGCGATGACTTCGCCGCTGACTGGCGCATAAATATCGCCGGCTGCTTTGACCGATTCCACCACGGCGCAGTCTTTACCGGCCGCTAATACGCTGCCAACTTTCGGCAAATCGACGAAGACGATGTCACCCAAGGCGTCTTGGGCAAATTCGGTGATGCCGATCGTGAGCGAGCCATCGGCTTCGAGACGTACCCATTCGTGGGAAGTGGTGTATTTCAATTCTGCTGGGATATTCATGAGTAGCTTTCCAAATAAGTAATTAATAGTGTTCACATAAGATAATGAGAGTCACGACGGCGCCCGTCGCTCAGGCTACCAGCACTTTGCCGTTCCGTACAAATGGTAATTTAACGACCGTGGCGGCGAGCTGCTTATCGCGGATCACGACGTGCACGGTGTCGCCGATGGCTACACCCAGCGGCAAGCGCGCCAAGGCGATCGCTTGCTGCATGCTCGGGCTGAAGGTGCCGCTGGTGATTTCACCCTCACCTTGCGCACACAAGACTTTTTGATGGGCGCGCAGAATGCCGCCTTTTTCACGCAACAGCAAGCCGAGGAACTGTGCGCTTTGGCCTTGCTCGAGCAAAGCTTGTTTGCCGACGAAATCGCGCTCGCTGAGCAAATCAATCGTCCAAGCCAGACCGGCATTAAGCGGATTGACACTTTCATCCATATCTTGGCCGTACAAATTCATGCCTGCTTCGAGGCGCAAGGTATCGCGCGCACCGAGCCCGGCCGGTGCCACACCGATGGCGGCCAAGGCATTCCAGAGTTCGGTCACACGGCTGGCTGCCACGGCGATTTCGAAACCATCTTCGCCGGTATAACCGGTGCGCGCCACCATGACTTCACCGTAGGCGGTAGCGGCCACGATGACGGCATTAAAAGGCTTGAGGTCGACGCTGGCGGCCTGCGTTTGCGGCAAAATCTGCCAAACTTTGGCGCGCGCATTCGGCCCCTGCACAGCGATCAGCGCAAACGCATCCGCGCCATCGCGTCGTGCCGTGATGCTGATACCGGCGGCGGTGGCGTCATTGTGTGCCTGCATCCAGGCGACATCTTTGGCGGCCGTGCCGGCATTGACGACCAAACGAAACCAAGTTTCATCGAAAAAATAAATGATCAGATCATCGACCACGGTACCGGCCGGTGTCAGCATGCATGAATACAGGGCTTTGCCCGGCACTTGCAGCTTATCGACATTATTGGCCACTAAACCACGCAGAAACGCACGTACCTGCGGGCCGCGCAGATCGACCACGCACATGTGCGAGACGTCAAACATGCCACAGTCGCCGCGCACGGCATGGTGTTCTTCGATTTGTGAACCGTAATTGACCGGCATATCCCAACCGCCGAAATCGACCATCTTGGCACCGGCTGCGCGGTGTGCGCCGTTTAATGGAGTCGTGTTGAGCGGTGTGGCCGCTGCGGTCGTCGCTGCTTGCGTCATGAGAAAAACCTCGTCGTTACCAAAATGAAAGGGACGAACAGCCACACGCCGACGAAAACTTCGTCTGCATGCGACAAATCGCATCCCCCTCTGTCCTGATACCTGAGAGATTACGAGCGGCCAGCCGCTCGTGCGCACCTTCGGTGGGCAGTTCGACGCATCGCGCCGCTGCCGCTCTCCAGAGTGTGAAGCGCAGTGCTCGATGGCTCGCTGCGCTTCATTGACCGGTCCTTTATGCCTGAGAGTTTTCGGGTGTTAGCCCCTTCGGCGGCATCCGCATGCGGATGCGCTCTCCCGATCAATTGTTCAGATTATATAAGGCTTGCATGAACTTGGATATCATCCGATCAAAATATTTACGCGGCAGCGGGCAGCTCACGGTGCCTGCAAGATCAGTGTTTGCCGCGTATGCGCCCTCACATCGGCCTCCAGCAGATGTTCATTGACATAGCGACCGGCGGCAAACGCCGCGGCCTGATCATTGTAATGTTCATCAAACAAGACGCCGCTCTGGCCGACCGGATTGATACCCAGCGCACTGCCAGGCGCGGCAAAATCGATCAAGCGCCGAGTCGACGGGCCATACACCACCGGCCACGGTGCCGGCGCAATCGGGCCTGACAAATTATTCGGCACTTCGCGCCCACCAGGAACGGCGAAGCTGCCAATATTAAACAAGCGGTCGAGCGGCTTTTGCTGGCCCAGCGGGTGATTATGCGTGAGTGTATGTAATTTACCCCAAGCCCAATCATCACTATCCTTGCCCGCCACCTGCTGCAGATGAGCGATACTGTCATGCCAAGCAGCGAGGAGAATGTCGGCGCGGCTTTCGCGCGCCGGCGTGCGCGTATCATCCCACCACGGCGACTGCTCATCGGCTAACAGCCTGACGATTGCCTCATCGAGAACGCGCGTGCGCAGCAGGTTTTTGAATTCCACCGGACCCAATTCATCGGCAAACGCATTGTTGGCAATCTGGTAGAGCATTTGCGCAAACAAGCTCGGTGCGATCGATTCGCGTGTGAAGCGATGATCCCACTTACTGAGGATGTCGAGCAAACGCAGATCAGCCGGGGCCTGCAAGCCGGCGCGTAATATCGGCAGCAAGGGCTGCAACACCCGCTGGGCATAGTCGGTCTCGACATCGAGCGCAATCGCTTGGCTATTCGTGGTGTCCCATTTGACACCGGTTTGATTGAGTAAATGGTCGAGACGGCGCGCCCGATCGGCTAAATTGTAATAGCCTGGAATAACAATGCCATGCGCAGAAACCGGCTGACTGTTAGCCGACACAATGTAGCCGCGCGCCGGATTTTCTTCCTGCGGGTTAGCGGCAAAATCATAAAAGCCGTTTTTATCAGCCGCGCCGGTACTGCCATCGAGAATGAAGGCAGGATTAACCTCAGGCGGTCGGCGTACCAACTTGGCTGCCGCCCACCAGCCTATATCACCGCGCGCATTGGCCCAGACCACATTGAGGCCGGGGGCATGAATCAAACGCGCCGCCGCGCGCGCCTTGTCCAAGGTATCGGCCCGATTCAAATCATAAAACGCATCAAGCACCGGGTTCTCGGTTTCAAGAAAGGCCCACCACATCGCCACCGGCGTCGTGCCATAACTCTCAGGGAAGGCATCGGTGATCACCGGCCCGTGCGGCGTGCGGCGCAAGTGCAGCTTGACCGACGCTTGTCCTTTCACTTTAATCTCTTCCTCGCGGCTACTCATTTCTACCCACTGGCCGTGGTACCAAACTTGATTCGGCTGCGCCGGATTGACTTTTTCGGCGATCAGATCGACATCGTCGTTCTGAAACATGGTTAAACTCCAGCCAAATTGCTGGTTATGACCGAGCAAAGCGAGCGGATTGAGGGCTTGGAAATGGCCGTACAGTTCAAAGCCCGGCGCTTGCAGCTGCGCCTCATACCAGACCGCCGGGGCCGAATAAGCGATGTGCGGATCACCGGCTAACAAAGGCTTGCCACTGGCGGTACGTGCACCGCTGACCACCCAGGCATTACTGCCCTCAAACTGTGGCAAACCGAGATCAGCAATCGCGGTTTGGCTGACTTGGGCAATGCGGCTCAAGCTGTGCCAGTCGGCTGCCGCCAATTTCGGTGCCGCTGGCGCGCCCACGAACACCCCCTGTGGATGCCAATCGAGATCGAACACGTGTAAATACTGAGGGCCAAGTTGATCACGAATTTTACTCAAGGCCGGTTCGGTGCGAAACGCGGCAGCAAAACTGTAAGCGGTGTATCCGGAAGCGGCGATGGTGTCGGCCACCGTGAATGCTCGCTTAGGGATCTGCAGCAAATCGAATTCTACCGGGGCGGCATGGCTGGCTTGATACTGATTGACCCCATCGAGATAGGCCAGCAAGGCACGACTTGCCGGCCGATTCAAATCGAGCTTGGCCGCATACTTCTGCGCATGTTCTGCCAAGCCCAAGGTACGAAACAAACGATCGACCTCGAGCAATTTCGGGCCGAGGATCTCGGCCAACTCACCACGCGCCAGGCGACGCAGCATTTCCATTTGAAACAAGCGGTCTTGCGCGTGCACATAGCCGAGCGCCCGATACAAATCGGTTTCGTTGCTGGCGCGAATATGCGGTACCCCACGCTCATCATAACGCACCTCCACCGCCGCCGTCATACCACTGAGATGAACCAAGCCGTCGCGCTGCACCCGTTTGCCACGCACATACCAAGTTGCCGCCATCGCCACGCACAGCAACAACAAGAACACCACGAGCGCGGTTTTTTTCAAGATCGCCTTCATTATGAAGCTTTCAGCAAAATTATCAGGTAGCGTTAATTTAAACCATTTATTCCGGCGGCGATATAGCCAAGCTACGCCGACCGGCAGCAGCATGGCAAATGGGCGATAATAGCGGCCGCAGCACGCAGAGAACTTGAATTTGATGTTTCCAGTGCCATTTAGCAACGACCCTAGACCTCCTTACTATGGAATCGCATGAGCACAACTAATCCGAGTAGCGCGGCCAGCCAGCGCAGCAGCCTTCACACCCTGAAAGGTTTGCTGCCTTTTTTACGTCCCTACCGCCGGCAGTTCATCCTGGCCGGCCTGGCCTTGCTGGTCGCGGCGGCGGCGACGCTGGCCATCCCGGCAGCATTCCGGCAAATGATCGATCTCGGTTTCGGTAACAACGGCGCCCACAATATTACCCATGTCGACCTGACTTTCCTGGCCTTGTTCGGCCTGGCCGGTGTGCTTGGGCTCGCTACCGCCGCGCGTTTTTACTTGGTTTCTTGGCTAGGTGAACGCGTCACTGCCGATATCCGCAGCGCCGTGTATGCGCATGTGCTCACGCAAAGCCCACAATTTTTTGAAACCACCCAGACCGGCGAAGTACTCTCGCGCCTCACGACCGACACCAGCCTGATACAAACGGTAGTCGGCACCAGTATTTCCATGGCCTTGCGCAACGTCTTACTGTTTCTTGGTGGCTTGGTGATGTTATTCGTGACCAGCGTCAAGTTGTCGGCCATCATCCTCGTCATGCTTGCTCTGGTAGTCTTGCCTATCGTCATCTTCGGTCGCCGCGTGCGCACACTCTCGCGGGATTCGCAAGATAAAATCGCCGATGCCTCGGCGCTGGCCGGTGAAATTCTCAATGCCATGCCTACCGTGCAAGCCTTCACCCATGAACAGCTCGAAGCCCAGCGCTTCGGCACCTCGGTAGAAGCCGCCTTCGGCACCGCCATGCGCCGCATACGCGCGCGCTCACTGTTGACCCTGATCGCCATCTTATTAGTTTTCGGTGCCATCGTCTTCGTGTTATGGCTCGGTGCTCATGCCGTGATGCAAGGTCGCATGAGCGGCGGCGAACTCGGACAATTCATCCTCTACGCCGCTGTGGTGGCCGGTGCCCTCGGTGCGCTGTCGGAAGTCATGGGGGATGCCCAGCGCGCCGCCGGTGCCACCGAACGCTTGCTGGAATTGATCGAGGTCTGCTCGCCGATACAAGATCCGGCGCAGCCGCTCGCCTTACCCGCGCGCCCAAGCGGACAAAAAACCGGTTCGACTTTAAGCCTCAAGGATCTGGAATTCCACTATCCATCGCGCCCCGACACCGCCGCGCTGGCCGGTTTGACGCTGCAGATTGCGGCCGGTGAAACGGTGGCCGTGGTCGGCACCTCTGGTGCCGGTAAAACCACGCTGTTTCAATTACTGCTGCGCTTTTACGATCCACAACGCGGCACGATATTGCTTGACGGTATAGATATCCGCGCACTCAGCTTGCACACGCTGCGCAATGCCATCGGCATCGTGCCACAAGAAACGATTATTTTTTCGGCCAACGCCATGGAAAATATTCGTTACGGCAAAGCCGACGCCAATGATGAAGCAGTGATTGCGGCCGCAAAAATGGCGGCCGCCCATGAATTCATAGAAAAATTACCGCAAGGCTACCACTCCTTCCTGGGCGAACGCGGCGTGCGCTTATCGGGCGGACAACGTCAACGTATCGCCATTGCCCGCGCCCTGCTCAAGAATCCGCCCTTGCTATTGCTCGATGAAGCCACCAGCGCCCTCGATGCCGAATCCGAACGCCTGGTACAGGGTGCACTCGATGTCGCCATGCAAGACCGCAGCACCATCATCATTGCCCACCGTTTGGCAACCGTACAACGGGCCGACCGTATCTTGGTGATGGAACACGGCCGCATCGTCGAGACCGGCAGCCATCAAGCGCTGGTCGAATTGGGTGGCACCTATGCCAAACTTGCAGCACTGCAATTTAACCTGCCACCAAGCCAAGAATGAGTCGGTAGCACTGGTGTTAACTTTCCACCAGTGCTGCTCGCAAGCGACATTCTCCTTGACGCCAACTCAAGCAACTGCGTACACTCTCATGATCCTGTAATTCAAGTCGACGACGGTCGATCATCCTGTCCCGCCTATGAAACGATCTCGTTCCCCGCTGTACGCTACACTCGCTGCGGCCCTCTTGATGTGGTCTGTGCCACAAATCAGCCGTGCCGATGCTGCCTCCCTGACGGCCCTGAACACCAATGCCGCGCCGAGCAGCAATGCGACCGAACTCAATCATGAACGGAATCACGAACTCAATCACGAATTCAATTCCGCATTCAATCCAACATTTAATTCATTACCGACGGCATCAGCTGCGCCGGATGACCTGAGTTTAAGCAACAAAGACCAAGATTTATGGGAGCGTGTGCGGGTTGGCTATGCCATTCCCGACCTCAACAACAGCTTGGTCAGCAATCAACTCACTTGGTACAGCACCCGTACCGATTACATACTGCGCACGGTGCAACGCGGCTCGCGCTACCTGTATCATGTGGTCGAAGAATTAGAAAAACGCGGTATGCCGACCGAATTGGCATTGCTGCCCTTCATCGAATCGGCCTTCAACCCGCAAGCGATTTCGACTGCCAAAGCCAGTGGCATGTGGCAATTTATGGCGGCAACGGGCAAAGATTTCAAACTCAAACAAAACATGTTTACCGACGAGCGCCGTGGCGTGGTCGATTCCACCGATGCCGCGCTCAACTACCTTGAGCGTCTGCATGGCATGTTTGGCGACTGGCAACTAGCGCTGGCCGCCTATAACTGGGGCGAAGGCTCGGTACAGCGCGCCATTAAAAAGCAACAAGCGCTGGGCTTACCGGTTGATTTTGACAGTATGTCGGCGCTGATGCCAGTGGAAACCCGAAATTATGTGCCGAAGTTACAAGCCGTTAAAAATATCATTGCCCACCCGGAACAATTCAATCTGGCCCTGCCGCGACTGGAAAATCAACCATATTTTGTCAGCGTAGACAAAACGCGCGATATCGATGTACGTGTGGCAGCACAGTTGGCCGAATTGTCGATGGCCGAATTCACGGCTCTTAATCCGCAATTCAACCGTCCTGTAATCACCGGCAACAGCGGCACGAAAATCCTGCTGCCGACTGACAATGCCGCTTTATTCCGAGAGAATCTCAGCAAATGGCAAGGGCCTTTGTCGAGCTGGGCTACCTTGACCGTCAATAAAACTGAAAAAGTTGAAAATCTGGCCACGCGCTTGGGACTGAAACCCGACGTACTGCGCAACGTCAACATGATTCCCGCCAGCATGCTGGTAAAAGCTGGTTCGACAATCTTGGTGCCACGCTCGGAAAAAATGCCGGATCGCGATATTTCCCCTGAACTGGCCGACAATGCCCAGTTGATGATGGAAAAAAGCGTGGTCACGCGTCGCATCAGCTACAAAGTCGGGAAACGCGACGACATCAATGCCATCGCTAAGCGTTACAAGCTCAGCCTGGCCGATATCCGCAGCTGGAATAATTTGAAACACGACAAACTGACGCCGGGACAAAGCTTGCAACTGCAAGTAGCCATCGTCGCCAAGCGCGGCCAGGCAATCGCGCGTGCCTCCGGTCATAGTAAGTCGAATCACACTACGCATACCTTGGTTGCGCATGCCAAAACGAAGCCTCACAGTTAAACTTGGCGGCATTGTTCCCGATTACTTTTAAATAAAAAATGCCCGGTTTGAACCGGGCATTTTTTTAAACTATTCAACAATACCAGATCACTTACTTGCCCGACTGATTGACGTAGATCACCCAATAGCGCGCCAAATCAGCCGTACCATCGGCACCACCAACGGTTTTGAAGGTTTTCAAGGCCTGGGCTTTTTTACCAGCCTGCAATTGCGCAACAGCCAAATGCAATTTGCCATCTTCCGGATGTTTGGCACCAGCTTTCTTGATCCCGTCTTCCATCATCGCCAAACCTTGATCAAACTTGCCCGCGCTGACAGAGGCAAAACCAAGATTGAGTAAGCCGCTGCCATCTTTGCTGGCCTTGGCTTCGGCTTCCGCTGCGGCCAAGCCTTTGACCGATTCAGCCTGCGCCTTCGTTGCCATATCGCGCAAACGCTTATGGCGTTCTGCATCGGTACCGGCACCGAGCGCACCAGCCTTGTAGCCGGCGTCAATCACCTTGGCGGCTTCGGCAGGGAAATCGGCTTGAATTGCCAGCAAAGAATAATCCATGAAATCGGCAGTTTTAGTGACTTGACCGACCGCTAATTTGAGACGGAACAGATCGAGTTTCAAGCGTTCAGAATAGCCGGGCTTGCGCTCTATATTATTGAGCAGATTGACCCAGTATTCTTTCTTACCGTGGTAAGCGACCATTTTTTCGAGCGCGCTCGAATACCCGGCCATGTCTTTTTGCTTCAATGCTGCATTGGCATAGAATTCGAGATTCGCCAAGCTTGGTGTACGACCGGCTTTCTCATCGGCAGCCAAATCAGCCTGGACTTCTTTCATCGCCTTGGCACTGTCGCCGCCCTGGTTCATGGCCGCAATCATGTAAGGACGCAAAGATTGATCGCTACCGCCATCGGCGTAGTAACGGCCATACCATTGCGCCGCCTTGGCATAATTGCCGGCTTTGTAGTGCGCATTGGCCAATACCTGAATCATCTGCAACTGTTCTTTGGACGGCAACTTGGCCGCCGCCACGATCGTCTCGGCCGAGCGAATCACGGCATCATTATCGCCGGCCGCCGAAGCGATGGACAGACGCATACGTTCGATGGTGAAACTTTCATTAAGCGTTTTGCCACTTACTCCATCGGCCTCATGAATCTTACTCAAGGCATCTTTGTATTTTTTCGCTTTGAACAATTCACCCGCCGCTTGCACAATGCGACCGATTTCAGGACGCATTGCTTCCTGGGCATAAGCAGTATTACCAGCGATATTGGTTAATTCCGGTACGGCGGCAAAACCGATGGCTGCAAACAAGACAGCGACACGAGACAAGCGTAGGTGCTTCATAGCTGTTGAGCTCTCAATCAAGAAAATTTTAATAAACAAGTCTCAGGAAAAAAGCGGCGCGAGTCAGGCGGCGCCAGCCCATCTCCTGTCAATAAGAAAATGGCAGGGATCACCCTGCCAGTTTCAAATCATACATGAAGTTGACAGTGAAACATAATTTCATGTCATCGCACTACTTACTTCAAGAACTGCTCGTTACCAACCATACCGATCTTGGTCACGCCAAGTCGCTGAGCCGAAGCCATCACTGCCGCCACCGATTTATACGGTACGAC
>NZ_JASJVS010000086.1:0-12588 GCF_035019605.1 Undibacterium sp. 5I2
GGAGCGACCCGATGGGAGGGGATGCAAACCCCTTCCAGAGGCTTTTCCATCGTCGCTTGCGACGATCCATTTAGTTGCTCTTCAGGCCAATTTGCGACGGAACACCCATTTCTGTTGATCCGACTCTTCGGCACTGTAGGCATAGCCATCGACGTCAAAGGCTTGAATCAAGCGCACGTCATCGATGGCATGCTCGGCACAATAGCGCGCCATCAAACCACGCGCACGCTTGGCATAGAAGGAAATGATCTTGTAGTGACCGTTTTTCCAATCCTGAAAAACTGGCGTGATGATTTCACCGGCAAATAATTTCGGCTTCACCACTTTAAAATACTCTTCCGAGGCTAAATTGAGCAAGACCGGTGTCGCCTCGTGACTAGCCAAATCCTTGAGTATCTGCGTGACTTTGTCGCCCCAGAATGCATACAAATTACTACCATGCCGATTACTCAAACGCGTCCCCATTTCCAAACGATAGGCTTGTAAGCGGTCGAGCGGACGCAAAATACCGTAAAGACCGGACAAAATGCGTAAATGCTGCTGCAGATACGCCAGTTCGGCCGCATTCAAACTCGCTGCTTGCAGCCCCTCATAGACATCACCATTAAAGGCAAACACGGCAGGCCGCACGGCAGCGGCGGCCGGTTTCTTTTTCCAAGCGGAAAAGCGCGCCGCATTCAGTTCTGCCAAGGCCGGTGAAATCGTCATCAGGCGCGCCAAGTCGGCTGCCGTCAATTGACTGGCGATGCCGGCCAGCTCGGCTGCATCGTCGAGCAATTCTGGCACAGTGGAAATATTTTCTTTCAACACCGATTCATAGTCCAGACTTTTCGCTGGAGATAATACAATAAGCATATATTTTGACTCTGACTGAGATAATGACCGCCATCATACCCAAGCGCATCGTAATTGACACCAATGTTTGTCTCGACTTGTTCGTTTTCCACGATCCGCGCTGGCAGAATTTGCTCGAGGCATTGAAAAACGGCAGCCTGGAAGCAGTTTGCCGCAGCGATTGCCGCGCCGAATGGCTGGCCGTATTGAACTACCCCCACCTGCCGGTCAGTCCCGCCACGTATGAAAAAATCTGCCAGCATTACGATGCCAACATCACTTGCATCGCACCAGCAGCGCGCACAGACTTGCACTTACCGAGCTGCAGCGACAAAGATGATCAGAAATTTTTGGAAATTGCCCGTGATGGCGAGGCCGCATTTCTGATCACCAAAGACAAGGCCTTGCTCAAACTGGCGAAACGCCTACGCAAAGCCGGACTGTTCTCAATTCTCAAACCGGAAGACTTTTTGCACACTCTGCAGCAAATAAATCCAGAATGTGCATTAAATCAAACAAAATCATGACAAACTTTATTTCCCTAGGTTATGCTTTGTCAAAGCGCAATTAGTTGCTGCTACGATGGCACGACCACGTGGTCGGGCAATGATGGAATGAGCATAAACACACGGCTTGCAAAGATAAAATTTCAGCAAATCCGGTTTTCCCCAGGCTGTGAATTTCAATATGAAGCACCAGCGAGTCATCGGTGCACATATTGACTCAGAGTGAGAGACAAACCAGAAGATGTGTGAAAAATTGCATAAAAGTTACAGCGATTATGGAGAGTGAAGCACTATGACCGATTCAGTAGACGACTTGGATGCATTGTTTGAAGAAATGGCTAATCAACACAGCGCAGTTGTCGCCCCTCCTCCAGTCGCACCGGCAGCAGTCGTGGCCGAGGCACCGGCAGCATGGGTAGAACCACCGGCCAAGCTGAACCCGCACAACGATGATGAAGATTCGGGCAAACCGATGTTTGATCGGCTCGGCAGTGTCGTGCGCATGTTGCACGATTCCATGCGCCAGCTTGGTTACGATCGTTCGCTATCGGATGTGGCGATTCAAGTAGCCGACGCCAAAGACCGCCTCGAATACGTCGCCACCCTGACCGAGCAAGCTGCGAATAAAGTGCTCAACGCCACTGATCTGGGCATGCCGGAGCAAGATGAATTAGCCAAAAAAGCCAAGAGCATGGATGGCCGCTGGGCTGACTTGTTCGCCGGCAAAATGAGCGTGGAAGAATTCAAGGCGCTGGCAAATGATTCGAAAACTTTTGCCAACATCGTACTCAAAGCAACCGACGCCGAAAAAGCACGCTTGCTCGACATCATGATGGCGCAGGATTTCCAAGATTTGACCGGTCAGTTGATCAAAAAAGTCGTGGCCATCAACAAAGCTGTCGAACGCGAGCTGGCGCAAATCCTGCTCGACAATGCGCCGTCGGATTTAAAAGAAAAAGCCGTAGAATTGATGGAAGGCCCATCTGTTCCCAATGCCGCACTGGAACAAGATGATGTTGATAATCTTCTGGACAGCCTGGGTTTCTAATGGATGATATGCTCAAAGAATTTGTCGTCGAGGCACTCGACCTGGCGACAAATGTCGAGGAACATCTGCTTTCTCTCGAGCGTAACCCGGGCGATAAAAATACGCTCAATGCCGTCTTCCGGTCGTTCCATACGATCAAAGGTGGTGCCGGGTTCATGAATCTGAGCGCGATGGTGTCGGCTTGCCATCTGACAGAAAACTTGTTTGATGCTTTGCGTACCGGTGAAGTCGCCGTGACACCCGAAGCGATTGAGGCAGCCTTGGAAGCGAGCGGTTTTGTCGCCGACCAGCTGACTGCGCTCAACAACGGCACGCAGCCGGAACAACTGTCGACGATGCCAAAGTCGCTGGAAAAAATGCTCACCGATGCTATCGAAAGCAAGGGCGTGAGCAAAAAAGCCGCGCAGGCTAAGGCGGCACCAGTGGTCGTCGCGGCAGCACCGGCCAGTCCGGCACCAGCACCGGCACCAGTCAGCGCCGATGGCATCGACTGGCAAGCCTATTACCAGGCCGTCACGCCAGCCGTCGCTGCGCCCATCAGCGCACCGACTGTTACAGTTGAAAGTACACCGATACCGGAAATCCCGCTCAACGCGGTGTTCAAAGAAGAAACCGAAGCCGTCAAGACTTCATTGTCAAACGCCGAAATCAAGCAAAATGCCCCGGCCAAAGAAGAGAGCATCCGTATCGATGCGGTCAAGCTCAATGTCTTGCTGGAAGTAGCGGGTGAATCGGTACAAGCGGCTAATCAAGCCGCGGTATTGCTGGAAAAATTATCGCAATTCAAATTCGACGGCCAAGCTGCGCCGCTGATGTCGGCACTGACGGAAACCTTGACTCGCGCCTCGCGCTACTCGACAGAATTACAGCGCGCCACTTTGGCGACGCGCATGCAACCGGTCGGCCGTCTGTTCCAGAAATTCCCCCGTTTGGTACGAGAACTCGCGCGTGACCTCGGCAAAGAAGTCGATCTCAACATTTCCGGGGCCGAAACCGAAGTCGATCGCGTCGTCGTCGACAGTCTGTACGATCCGCTCGTGCATATGTTGCGCAATGCCTTGGACCATGGAATAGAAACCTCGGAAGACCGCCTCAGCAGCAACAAGTCGGCGCGCTCGACGATTTCGCTCAAAGCTTGGCAAGAAGCCAGCAGTGTCATGATCGAAGTCTCCGACGATGGCAAAGGCATGGATGCCCAACGTCTGCGTGACAAAGCGATTTCCAAAGGCTTGATCAATGCCCATGATGCACGCACCGATGACGAAGCCTTCCAGTTAGTGTTCCTGCCTGGCTTTTCGACCAAGGAAGTCGCCTCGAGCGTATCGGGCCGCGGTGTTGGCATGGACGTCGTGAAAACCGCGGTAGAACGCCATCGCGGCGCGATCCGGATCGCCTCAGAATTGGGCAAAGGCACGACCTTCCTGATTCGCCTGCCGATAGAATTATCGATCGTCCCGACCATGTTGGTACGCACCGATGGCGCCTCGCTGGCCCTGCCGATGGCAACTGTTCAACGTGTGGTGGAGTTGCCGGAAACCTTTGAAAGTGTCGGTGGTCAACCGGTATTGCGCGATCTCGGGCGGCCCTTGCCGGTCAAATCACTGGGAAAAATTCTCGGCTACATGCCGTCGACAGAACGCGTCGGCATTGTCATTGCAGCCCCGAATCCCTACATTTTGTCGGTTGACGCCGTCGATGGCACGGCCGATCTGGTCATCAAACCACTGACCTGCATCAGCACGCCCGGCATCACCGGCACGGCTCGTTCGGCCGAGGGCGAATTGGTACTCGTCATCAGTTTGTCCTTCCTGATCGATGGCTGCAAGGTACGTGAAATGATGAGCGTCTAGTTTCGAGCCAACAACACACCACAACCAGACGACAAAAGGCTGTTTGCCACTGGCAAGCAGCCTTTTCCGTTTAATTTCAGACAAAAAAAACACACTTGCTCAGACTCTGGCAAAATATGTCCATTGCCTCTATGATTGCCGCACCATGAATTCGGATTCCCTCGTCAGCCCCCTCACTTGGCTGCATACTGCGCGTTTTGCCGGTTTACCACAACCGTTTTACCGCCAACTCGCGACCCACCCGCTGCCGGCCCCCTACTTGGTTGGCCTCAGCCCAGACGCGGCAGAGCAATTAAAACTGCATGGTGAAGACTTCCAGCAAGCAACATGGCTGGCCAAACTCAGTGGCAACCTCATTCCGGCGCACGGCGCGCCGCTGGCGGCCGTCTACTCCGGTCATCAATTCGGCGTTTGGGCCGGACAACTCGGCGATGGCCGTGCCCTCTTGCTCGGTGAATGCAGCGACAAGGCCGGTGTGGCGCAGGAAATCCAACTCAAAGGGGCTGGTCCGACGCCGTATTCACGCTCCGGCGATGGCCGCGCCGTACTACGCTCGACGATACGTGAATTTCTCTGCTCAGAAGCGATGCACGCACTCGGCATTCCGACCACGCGCGCCCTGTGCATCACCGGCTCCGACCAATTGATACTGCGCGAACAAGCAGAAACCTGTGCGGTTCTGACCAGATATGCCCCGAGCTTCATCCGTTTCGGTTCATTCGAGCATTGGTATTACCAAGGCCGCCTCGATGAATTGAAAATCTTGGCCGATTTCGTCATCGAACATCACTACCCCGAGTGCCGCGAGCAAGCCAAGCCCTATCAAGCCCTGCTGATTGCCGTCACACGCAAAACTGCGGCATTGATGGCACATTGGCAGGCGGTCGGTTTCATGCACGGCGTCATGAATACCGACAATATGTCGATACTCGGCCTGACCCTCGATTACGGCCCCTTCGGCTTCATGGATGGCTATGATGAAGGGCATATTTGCAACCATACCGACCAACAAGGACGCTACGCTTACCACATGCAGCCGCGCATAGGCCATTGGAATATGCAAGCACTGGCGCAAGCCTTGCTCCCCTTGATAGGCACGGTCGAAGACACCGAAGCGGCGCTGGCACTGTATCCAGAGGCATACAAGTCACACTACGATGCATTGCTGCGCGACAAATTTGGCTGGTGTGAAAGCAAGCCCGATGACCAGACCTTGATCGCGGACTGGTTTTTATTATTGCAGCAAAACCATGCCGACTTCACCCTCAGCTTTCGCCAACTCAGCCATCTCGATAACGACAGTAGCGCGGCCGATCACGCCCTGCTCGATTTATTCGTCGATCGCGCCGCCCTGCAAGCATGGCTGATCCGTTATCGTGAGCGCCTTCAACAAGAGAGCGTGCCGGCTGATTTACGCCAAGCGGCCATGAAGCGCTGCAACCCCAAATATGTGCTACGGAACTATTTGGCACAACAAGCAATCGAACAGGCGCAGAATAAAGATTTTTCTGAAGTCAATAAATTGGCAGCGATTCTGGCCCACCCGTTCGATGAACAAGCTGAGCATGCCGCGTACGCGGCAGCGCCACCAGACTGGGCTGGCACGCTGGCCGTCAGTTGCTCGTCCTGATTTTTCTTCCCTCTGTGCAAAGTGACTCTATGAGCAAAATCATCAAATCCGATACCCAATGGCGTGCCGAACTCGATGCCCTGTCTTACCAGGTCACACGCCATGCAGCAACCGAACGCGCGTTTACCGGGCAATACTGGGATCACCATGAAGCCGGCATCTATACTTGCGTCTGTTGCAATACGCCCTTGTTTGCCTCCGATACCAAATTCGATTCCGGCTGCGGCTGGCCCAGCTACTTCCGCGCGCTCAACCCGGCCCATGTGCGCGAAATCAGCGACATCTCACATGGCATGACGCGCACGGAAATAGTGTGTAATATCTGCGACGCCCATCTCGGCCACGTGTTTCCTGACGGACCGCCGCCGACAGGCTTGCGCTACTGCATTAATTCCGCCTCACTGACTTTTACCACACTTGCTTAAGTTGCCTATTAATGAAATTTCTCTTCGACATCTTTCCCGTCCTGCTGTTTTTCATCACCTTCAAATGGGGTGAAAGCCAACCGGCTGCCGCCCAAGCCTATGTCGATCATTACTTATCAGGCTTGGTTTCGGGTGGCGTGAGTGAAGCGGCGATCGCCCCTATCCTGCTGGCCACCGCCATCACCCTGTTGGCGTCGATGGTACAGATCGGCTACTTATTAGTCAGTCGTAAAAAAGTCGATGCGATGCTGTGGATTTCTTTCATCATCATCATGGTGTTTGGCGGCGCGACGATTTATTTCCATAGCGAAGCCTTCATCAAATGGAAGCCCACCGTGCTGTACTGGTGTTACGCCGGTGCTTTCTTGTTGGCACAATTCGTTTTCAAAAAAAATCTCATCCGCACCGCCATGGCAGCGCAGCTCACTTTGCCTGAGCCGCTGTGGGGTCGTCTGAGCTTGGCGTGGATCGCCTATTTCGTCGCCATGGGTATACTCAATTTGTTTGTCGCCTTCAATTTCAGCACGGCAACTTGGGCGAATTTCAAATTGATTTCCATGCTGGCAATCATGCCAGCATTCATCATTGCCCAAAGCGTTTTTTTATCCAAATACATGGAGGAAAGCAAATAATGTCTCGCTTGGAAAAGCTCCGGCAACGCTTGGATTTGGCACTTGCACCGTTGCGTTGCGAACTCATTGATGACTCAGCGTCCCATGCCGGCCATGCCGGCGCGGCCAGCGGCGGTAGTCATTACAATTTGAAAATAATTTGTCATCAATTTGAAGGCTTAAACCGCATTTCTCGTCATCGTCTGGTGTATGATGCCGTTGGCGATATGATGCATACCGAAGTTCACGCATTGGCAATTGTTGCGCTGACTCCGACAGAGATGCCGACCTAAGCAGTTCACCGCTACCCATAATCCGTTTTTTTATTTTGTTATCTAGGAACAGACAATGACTTTTAAACCTGCTCATTTGTTGCTTATACTTTTCGCAACTGCCTTGCCTGCCATGGCACAAAATCTCGCTGTTGTGAACGGTAAAACCATTCCTTCGTCGCGTGTTGATGCGATGGTTAAACAGTTGGCCACACAAGGTCAACAAGATTCACCACAATTACGCGCCATGGTCAAACAAGAATTGATCACCCGTGAAGTGATGATGCAAGAAGCGGAAAAATCGGGCATAGGCTCCAACCCTGAAATCAAAAATCAGTTGGAAATCGCCCGTCAATCTTTGCTTATTCGCGGTTTAATGATGGAATACATCAAGAAAAATCCAGTTACCGATGCTGAAGTACAAGCTGAATACGACAAAGCCAAAGCACAGGCCGGCGACAAGGAATATCATGCTTACCATATTTTGGTAGACAAAGAAGAAGAAGCCAAAGCCATCATTTCCAAGCTCAAAACTGGTGCCAAATTCGAAGAATTGGCGAAACAATCGAAAGATACCGGTTCGGCCAGCAAAGGCGGCGATCTCGACTGGGCATCCCCAGCCACTTTCGTACCACCATTCTCGCAAGCAATGGTTGCTTTGCAAAAAGGTCAATTCACCGAAACACCGGTCAAGACCGAATTCGGCTACCACGTCATCAAGCTTGACGATATACGCACTGCCAAGTTCCCAAGCTTGGAAGAAGTCAAACCACGGATCATTGAAGGTTTGCAACAGCAGAAAGTACAAACTTATCAGCAAGCATTGGTAAAAAAAGCCAAGGTTCAGTAAGCCCGATTGCTGTAGGCAAGAAAAAACCGCCACGCTGACTGGTTCAGCGTGGCGGTTTTTTTAACAATCACTGATTCACTGCCCGCATTTGCGCAAGAAATTGATCGTAGTAGTGTATTTTCCAATCCTCAAAGACTAAGCCGGACAGGTCTGCACGCTCAGCGTTCGAGAGGTATTCAGGGCGATAGCCTCGAACCAACAGATCGACATCGACGCGCGCATCTAACACTGAAAAACCGCTTCGATCCTCCGTACGATACGCGTCTAACTGAGTATTCAAACGCTCATAGGCCGGAGCACGCCACTTTTTAAGCCAGGCAATGGTCTCCGGGCGCGCCATCATCCAGCTACTGTAAGCGACCGGCGTCTCAATCTGAATCTGTGCAATGGCGCGCTCAATATGCTCGGCGCTCACATACCGATTGACCATACGGGAAAAAACCATTTCCGTGAAGGGAACTTCGTTTTCCAAGCCTAAGCGCTGGCGCGTGTCGACCAAAAATTTAAGCGCAATCTCAATATCTTCCCTGAAATTCGGTTCTTCGTGCTTGATTTCCTTGATCCGCTCATCGGCTATCTTGCGCAGCAAATCCATGCGTCTGAACCGCTGCATCTGCGCTTCGAATCCGGCAAAGTCGTCGGGATACAGAGTTCCTTGCTTAATAGCAACCTGCTTTGAGCTCGCCAACACTGACACCAGCATGGCAGCAGCGCCGTCGGTACAAGTGTCGAAGTAAGCGGCCATCTCGTTGCCCAAGCGTTCCAACAACGTCCGGTCATCCATCATCATGTTGAGCAAATTGCGCACCACGCTACGCGCCTCGGGATGATTGACGATGGTGGAATTTTCACTCAGCAGTGCCAGTACTTTAGCGACATTCTCGATGTACTGCGCCTCCAAGGCTTCGACCGAGGGGCGCGGCGGGGTCGGCTGGCGCGGCGGTGTGCCACGCCGTTCGGCCGCAGCTTGCGACAACCAACGACGTTGCGCTTGGCGGTAAACGCGCATGGACTGATCGTGTTCGGCCTGCGCCGCAATCCAATCGACCTGGGCCTGCCGGCGCTGCTCGACCAAGGTTTTCCACATGTGAATATGCACATCGCCCGACTCATACCAACGCGCAATCACTACGTCCGGCTGCTGTGCCTGCGCCTCGCCCAAGTCGATTTCTGGTCCATCGAACTCCGGCCGGCTGATCATCGCCTGTAAGGCTTCGACTGTATGCCAAGGCAGTTGGTGATTGCTGATTCGCACCAGATACGCATCACTGGTGTGCGCGAGATCGAGTTCGATATCAACGAGCGGATTGTCATTCAAGTCAATCAAGGTCGTTCCATCTGGATCCGTCACTACCGGCAGCGGTGTGACGCGCACATCGAAGACAGCGATACGATTATGACTGACGATGACATGATCCATATCCGCCGGCAAATTCCGCGGAAATTCCGTCAGCAGGTTATGGTCCAAGCTCAGCTCTTGCAAGCCGGCAGGCCAAGGCCGCTGGGCATCGATGCTTGCTATCCGGTTATAACCGAGTTCCGCACTGATAAGCGCAGCCGGCAAGTCGCCAACCTGGCTCAGTCGGTTATGCTCAGCCCTGAGGTTATACAGCGAGGCCGGTAAGCGCGGCAGCACCTCCAAGCTGTTCCTATTCAGCGCAACGGCACGTAGTTCGTTTAAACCGTCAAACACGCCATCATCGAGCATGACCGGCCGGCCGCCGCGCGCGAGATTAATTAAATGCAGCGACCGCAAGTGAGGCATCCCTTGAAATGCTTGGGCCGGCAGCGCAGTGATCCGATTTCTCGTCAATGCCAAGCGCTGCAAGGACGGAAACGCCAACCCGAAACCGGCTGGCACGCTGTTCAAGCGGTTAGCGGTTAAGTCCAACACAAGCAACTCGGGCCAACTCTGCAAAGGCCCACCCATGTTGACCGGCAATCTGCGGATTTCATTGCTCCTCAACCTTGCTTCGACCAACTTGGGCGCCGTCATCTCTGGAAAACGGGTCAAGCGGTTATTCGATGCTTGCAAACGAAGTAATTGCGGTGCCGTCACCCTTTCGATACGATCGATACGATTGTGACGGACGTCTAATTCCACCAAGCTACCCCAGTCAGTAGGCAGACGCTCAATTTGGTTAAACGATAAATCAAGTTGCATCAGCAAGGGAGGTAGCACGCTAGCTTGCGGCATCATACTGAGCCGATTATGACTGAGATCCACCGCGCTCAGCTCGCGCGGCAGCCGTGGCATCGTGGTTAATCCCAGATTGCTGAGATCCAAGGGTTGGTAGTCGCTGGCTTGAAACGCGGCATACCATTGCTCGATACGACTCTGCGCCGTGAGGCGTGCCGCCAATTCGTCCGGCGTTGCCGCACTGACCCATATTGCCACCCGCCCTTGAGTCGCCTCCCGCTCAGTCACACCGCCCGGCGCTCGCCTCACGCCAAGCGAATCCGCCGACACGGCGACACTATCGGCCGCGGCGGTTCTGAACAGCGCGGCATCGGCCGGCACCGTGGCTGGCAACGCTGGCGTCGCCGCACTTGCCGCCGTGCATGCCTGCTGTACCGAACCCGGTGTCGCACCGGCACCGGTGCGACCACCTCCTGCACTGCTACCTGCACCGTTACCTGAACCGCTACCCGCACTACCGCCGGCATCGCTAGCGGGATTATTACCGGCCCGGCCGCCTTCGCTACGGCCGGCATTGTCGCCTGGCGGCAGCATACGTGGCACCCGCTCAAGCACACGCTCGAACACGCGCTCAGCCCGCAGCGTGAGTTGCAGTCGACTCAATACCGGATCATCGTCGCGCCGCGTCCATTGCAGGCGCAAGCCGGTCGGCAGCAGTAAATTAAGCAGCACATGCGTATGCGTGGTCGTCGCGGCGTGCGTGTACAGCGTCACCTCGTTTCCTGTCGTGGCGCGACTGAGCTCGTTATCGGCCAAAGCCCACTGAGCCCTAGCTAGCTGCAATGTAAGCTGCTGCCCGGCCGTCATAGTACGCAGGTCGAGGACAATCAGCGGTTGCCGACCAGACTGCTCGCGCAACGCCTCGACCGCACTCGCTTCTACCGTCAACGCGCTGCCTTCCCCCATACGCAGCCAAGCCACGGCAACCCCGGCCAACACCGGATAATCCAAAGTCTGACCAGCGCTCAGCAAGGCGGTCTGCAGCATCCCCCCCTCAACCCGCAAACCCGGCACCTGACCGATACACCTCACCATACCTAGCGTATCGAGCACCAATAGTTGGCTGCTGAGGCGGTTATGAAACAAGTCACCCTTGTGACTGCTTCCCAAGTGCTGCGCATACGGCAGCCGACGCGCCCATTGCGCCACTGGCGTGGGTTGATTGACCCTTCGTAATTGGCCCACCAACTCGCGCGGCGTGCTACAGGCGATCCCATTGAGCGTCAAACGCGCACCGGGCGGCCAAATGATCTCCACTTGCGCCCCCTCTGAATGAGTCAGCGTTAAGTTCTGTCCCTGTCGTTGTGCTTGGTACGAGCTTAATTCCGTCAATTCCAGTTGGCCATTCGATTGCGGCGCTAAAGGCAAACGCAATTCGCCACGGAAACGCCGCACTGCCAACTGCTGCCAGCCAGACATTATCTGTACCGTCCCGTTGGCAAAACTGTCCGCATCCAGTTGCAGGTAATCGCCGCCACCGCTATGCGGCTGGTACACCATAGTTTGACCATGTAGGCGCGGCGTCGCATAGCCCTGCATCAGCGTGACCATCAGCGCTGCGCGACTGAGGTAAGCGCGATCGCCGCGTACCGGATCTTCCAGAATCGGCTCGCCATTGCTGGTGCGGCCCACCTGACGCAGTGGCCGCACACCGAACGGCAGGATACTGTAGATCACCTGCCCGGCCCACACATAGCTCAGGCATTGCGCGTCAACGCCCGGTTCATGCAACACACTCACTTCGCCAACGCTGCCATCGTGCAGTACCGGTTCCAAGCGCCGGCCACTCTGGGTATCGACCAAGCCCTCGGCACACAGTTCCACCTGACTCAGACCCAGGCGACTCAGCACGCCCGCTGCCGGTATCTGCCAGCCCTTTACCGTCGCCGCAGGCTGTACCGGCGCGCCCTGCTGCAGCAATGCTGCCATCGCTCCAGGCTGGAGCCAGGTATAACCGCTGACTTCGAGCTGCTGATCGGCGCGTCGCCACAGGGCTTGCTCACCTACCACGCCCATATACTCGAGAGTGAAGAAGCGCGCCGGATCGGCCGGCACCAAAAACTGATTCGCGCGGTTTTGGACCAAACACCGTTGCGGTAATTCGCTGACACAAAATTGAAACAGAGGACTATCGAGCAAACTGCGCGGGTGAGCCCCGACCGTGCTCATAAGGTCTTTGAATCGATCCGCACTCTCAATTTTGACACGCTGGTAAAGCATTCCCTGCTCAGCCATTTGGTAGAAATGGCGTTCGGGGCGACCGCCACCATCAGACCGCGCTTTGATCAGGGTCGGGTGCTTGCTCAGATGCGTGTAATCGGCAATCATCGGCATCAAGCCCTCAACCCGCAAAAACCCATAG